>NZ_JBQKLI010000003.1:0-152323 GCF_052116305.1 Gallicola sp. Sow4_E12
TGTATTTCAAAGCTAAATCTTCAACACTGCTTTTGCCTTTCAGATATTCTTTTACTACGGTTCGTTTGAGTTCGTAACTATATTTTGCCATGAAAAACCGACCTCCTTTGGTTAGATTCTAGGTCCAACTTTTGGGGGTCGGTTCAAAGAAACATATAGCGTGTTTCATTCAGAAATATAAAAGGTTATCAGCTTACCCCAACTAAAAATCCGATACACAAAACTAACCAAAACTCGTAAAAAAGGAAGGTGCCAAGACACCTTCCTTTTTTACGAGTTTTTCTTAATCGTCAGCGACTGGTTAGTAAAATAAATCGACATAATGAATGAAAATCCGTTCCTATACTAAGTAGCAAATAAATGCACTTATTATTTTCCTCCACAACACCACTCTCACACTCTATTTTTTACACTCTCTACTCTTGCACTCTTTTTTTGCTTTTTACACATTTTTAATTTCTTTGTATCAGTATTTTTTCGGTGCTTTTTCCGAAGAGGTGATATCCGGAGCCGGCTTCGGATAAAATATCGAGGCATTCATCTGGCTTTTTTACGATATCTCCTCCTAGTTTTTTTACTTTTGATCTAAAAAATACATCTGGGATCATGGAGGAAGTAGGGCCTGTTACGATAATATCTGCATCTTCTGGTGCTGCAGCTAAAAGACCGTCTAAGGTGTCGTTGATTAATGTGGTGCCTGTAATGATCAAATGGGTTGCTTTCGGGACGACTTCTTTGAAGCGGTCTGCCTCTACGAAGTGTTCCAATTCTTGTCTTTTTAATGTGGAAGGATCTTTTTCCAGGATATACAATTCACATTCTGCCTGCAGTGCTTTTCGGATGATAGGAACCAAGGCTCCGACTACGACTACAGTACTATCTTTGTGAAGTTCTACGGTATCAAAGGAATCTGTTTCGTTGTCGATTTCATAACCGCCCTTTTCAAATTCCATAGCGCTGAGCGCATTTAATGCGGCGATAGCGATGGTTTTTAGAAGAATATGAGTACTGTCTAATTGATCTAAGATCCATTCTATGCTTCGGCCTTCCATTTTGCCGGAGAAGGGCATTTCTTTGGCTGAGCTTGGGCAGCATACTGCAGCAGGTATTGCCTTTACCGGAGTAGCGCACATCCCGCCGTGACCGGTGGATAATTTAACGCCGGTGAAGAATATTCCCACGACAACACGTTCTACTGTGATCGAACTGATATCCATTCTTTTTAAAAGTTCCTCTTTTGTTTCTAATAAAATACTCATCTTATCTCTCCTTTTCTCTTAGTATAGTAAAAGGAATAGTTTTATAACGTAACAATAGATACTTTAGTATTTCTCTCAAATAAAAACTTCCCAATTCATTGGGAAGTTTTTGGATTATTTTAAATTTTGCTGAATATTTCTAAACAAAGAATCGGATACGGCATTTGTTCCGCCTAGAACATAAGCTTTCTTTAATCGCTGTTTTCCGATATAAGAACGCTGGCTGGAACTTAGCTGATTGCCGTTAACAAGAAGGATAGGACTGTTGACTGCCGTAGCAAGATCTGTTCCTGTTAGAATGTCTGCGAAGACATCGCCTCTAGCAAAGATTATATGATTTGTAGAACCATAGAAGAAGTTTGCTATAGCTAAGGAAGTTTCATATCGGTTGCTGCCGGAAACTCTTTGGACATGGACACTGGCTTGCTGAAGCTCTTTTTCGATGTTTTTGGAAACAACCGCATCTCCTCCGACGATAATAACTTTCTTTTTGTTTTGAAGAGATTTTTTTGTGCCGGAAGACAACTTCGTTCCGTTTGTCATATAAAGAGGAAGCTTTTCTTTAGCTGTTACAGGGCTGATACTTACAGCATCAGAAATCTGGTTTCCATTTACAAGTACAGCTGTAGTGCTGTTATACATACCTGCTACTTTTTCAGCTAAGAAAAATCTGTTTCTAGCATTGATTCTTTCTACAGAAGCGCCTTTAGAGCCCAGCTGTTTTAAAATATTATTGTTAAAGCTGTTTTCGTCTCCTACTACGTAGATTTTTTTAATCTTTCCTCTGGAGATCTCTTTTTGTACAGATGGGTTTATCTGGTTTGGTCGTGCAATATAGAGATGACCCCCTGTTTTTTCGGCTAAATTCATTCCGATCATCGCATCTGCATAGAGTGTTCCATTTGCAATAACAGCTGTTGAAGTGTTTGGTTTTGTGATTTGATTGATTTTATCCGCTGTGTCGTATCGGTTTGCTCCGAATATTCTTTCTAGTGAAACGGAAGGTTTTGCTGGAGCCGGCTTTGCTGGAGCAGGTGCAGGTTTAACAGGAGCAGGAGTTTTGCTGCCGCCTGGCTGCGCTTGAATCTGCTGCATCATTTGAACAACTTCGTTTCCGTAGTTTGGACTAGGCGCCCATTTTGCCCCTAGGTTTTCTACGAAAGGCGCTGTACCGGCAATAGATGCAAAATGTCTCGGGTCTGGTGTAGAAGCTTTTGGATATCCTTTTTGTCCTGCGTATAATGCCAAGTGGTCTACCTGAGCAGTAATTCCTTCTGTCCATGTGCTGAATTTTTTATGAGCTTGAATATCATAGTCGCCGCCGCCTTGGGTTATTTTTAAACCGCAGGGATTTTTATAGCTGGCGTTTACAACCCCTGTGTAGTGCATATAGGCGGTTTCTTTTGCAGACTGGGCATAGGTTACTGCCGGATCGACTCCTTTGGAAACTGAAACATCATAGAATGTTTGAGCCAAGTCGATAAAAAGTTTTGTAGCACCTTTGCTTCGCGCCCAGTTTTTCATCTGAGCTACTGTAACGGTGCTTCTATTAAGTATGGGAGTTCTGCCTGATGCAAAAGATGTTTGTATCGGCAAAATCGTCATGGCAAATAGTAAAATTACCGCCATGGATTTTTTTAAAAATGACATAGGTCTAATCCTCCTAAAGATTTAATTATTAATGTTCACGTCTAGATATTATAATATAGATAGAAAATAATTACAAAAAGGTTACAAGGCTAAGAGCAGTTTTTTTAAAAATATGACTAAAAGGAGATAAAAGACGGAAAGAAACGAAGGTTTCGGTAAGGCAAAGGGTTTCATAAAAGGAGCTGAAAAAGAAAGAGTGAAAGAGGGGAGAGGGGAGTTGAGGAGGAAAATAATAAGAACATTTATTTTCTTCATAGAACAAAAGGCAGGTCGTTTTAAAAGAAAGGTAACGATATATCAATGTTTTTTATAAATGAACATGTATTATGTTTTTACTGTAATTTCACTCGTCTCTTTTCTCATTTAGAAGAGGTTTGTAAAAATTTTGAGTATCCGTTTTCCTGATTACAGGAAAGCCGATACTCTTTTTATTCTCAAAAGAAACACGTTCTATGTTTCTTCCATAACTTCACTCTCCACATTTTCTTTCTCAGCTCTCCAAGCTCCACACTTTTTTACCTATAGTTTTTTAAGACGGTGAAAATACCGGTTAAGAGCAGATATAAAATAGGCTGGTGAAGAAGATAGACTTTTAGGCTGTTTTGACCTATGAAGGTTAAAATATCTTCCTTTTTCGGAATATTCGGAAGGGTTATTTTTTTCTTTTTATACATTTTTCCGAGATAATAGCCTGCTGTAAATAAGAAGATCCATGGGAACACAGGAAAATAATCTGTAGAGGAGAAATGTATATCTGGAAAACCCAAGACAAAAAGTCCGGGTATTTCATAAATTTCTTGAGGAAGATGAATTTTATCGAAAAATAAACTTCCTCTTTGTATCTCTTTTGTAGAAATAAATAAAAACAGAGAGAGAAAAAGGCCTGCAATAGGCTCAATCCTATTTAAATATTTCTCGAAGAGCCATGATATCAAAATGGCAAGCCCTAGAAAAGATAATATGCCGAATAGAATTTTCTGATCCGGCATAAATATCGTTGTGATTAGCGTAAGGAGAAATCCCCATAGAAAAATGGTGATCCCATCTTTTACCGGTTTTTTAGATAAATGGCGGGTAAATCCAGAAACGATTATAAAAGTCATCGCAATGGACTGCTGCCATAAATAACCGGGTTTTCCCTGATACCAGGTGATATTTTGATGAAATATATAGACAATATCGTATAGCCCATGATAAAGAATCATATTTACTAGGGCAAATCCTCTTAATGCATCAATAAATAATTTTCGTTTTTTCATAATTCACCTACATAAAGGGAGCAAAAAGCTGCATTACAGATATAAACATTCCTTTGAAGAAGGGGATATTGTCGATGTCTTCTTTTGTTGTTTCCCGGCTTACTTCCAGTGTGTTAATAAAATCGTCGTAAATATCCTTTACTGCAGGGCTTTCATACATCCAAACACCGCATTCAAAATGCAGATACATGCTTCTAAAATCCATATTAATTGTTCCCACAACGGCAAACTCATCATCGATAACCAGATTTTTGGCATGGATAAAACCCGGTGTATATTCATAAATTTGAACGCCTGCGTGAATCAGCCTCTTATAATAAGATCTAGTTACCATAAAAACAATTTTCTTATCTGGAATGTGAGGTGTGATAATGCGTACATCGATCCCGGCTTTTGCCGCATTGCAAAGTGCATTTTCAAGCTCTCGAGAAAGGATGAGATAAGGCGTTGTTATATACACATATTTTTTTGCGGCATTAATCGCGTTTAAATAGACTGTTTCGCAGACGGCTTCCGAATCTAATGGAGAGTCGTTAAAGGGTTGTACATAACCTTGATGCTGAACCGGTACTGAAAGAGCAGAAGGAAGAAATGACTCGAAAGGCTCGGTAGATTCTTCATAGTGGCTCCACAGAGAAAGGAACATGGTAGTCAGGCTGTATACGGCTTCTCCTGTTAGCCGAACTGCCGAATCTTTCCAAGTGCCGAAACGTTTTACTTTATTGATATATTCGTCAGCGAGGTTGATCCCCCCTGTAAAACCCACATATCCGTCGATCACAACAATTTTACGGTGATCTCTGTTGTTGTGTTTCGGCATTACAAAGAGCAGGATAGGGTTGAATACATGGACTTTTATGCCGTAAGAGGAGAGTTTTTTTTCGTAATTTCGGGGAAGCTTTGTCAAGCAGCCGAAATCATCATATATAATTCTTACGTCTACGCCCTTTTTTACCTTGTCCCGGAGGATTTCCAGAATAGTATCCCACATGTATCCTCTTTCGATAATAAAGAACTCTAGAAAAATAAAACGTTCCGCTTTTTTTAATTCTTCCACAAGATCTTTAAAATAATCTTCTCCGGTAGGGTAAAAGGTAGTAACAGAGTTTTCGTAAATCGGGCTGTGTCCGTATTCGGTTAAGTAGCGGCTTTGATGATAGGCCGTTGTAGAAGGATCCAAGGACTCTAGAATCTCTTCGTGGGAAGTCTGAGATTCCTTTAAACGGATGGAAACGGCATTCATGCTCTTTCGAACTTTGCGCATAATACGGTTTTCGCTAAAGAGAAAGAAGAAGATACATCCGTAGACCGGTATAAAAAATACAGGCAGAAGCCAGGATATTTTATATTCCGGAAGCAGGTCTTTATTAATAATAAAAATTGTAGTAATAATACTTAATACGTAATGTAAAGCGAAAACCCAAACAAACTGGTCGCTGAAATAGTTGACGATAGCGATAAATAGAATGATTTCCAGTATAAAGCCCAGGCCGATTAAAAAGGCCCTGCTGAATACAAAGGACAATATTTTTTTAAAAAATTTCATAATACACCTTTTTTTATTTATTTGCTGAATGTTTCAATGCACGCTGTGCCAATAAAAATCCTCCGATAATACCGGGTTTTTCTTCTGGATCCCAGCAGCAGATGTAGTCGTCTAGAGGAGGAATTTGTATATAATGATTAAAATACTTTTCGAAGTATTTTTTTGTGATGTTCAAAAGAGACGTTCTTTCCATAGTATTTCCTCCGAGAACAATCCGATCCGGCCGAAGAACCATAGTAACATCAACAAGAGCCTGGGCAATGTAATTGCCGACCATCTCAAAAATAGGATCATCGTCTGAAAGATCTTCGAAATTTTTTCCTGTCCGCTCTTGGATAGAAGCTCTGCTGACTCTTCCTTCAAGACAATTCTCATGATAGGGGCAGCGGGAAGAAAAGTCGTCTTCCAGAAGTCTTTCTACAAGAATATGCCCCATTTCCGGATGGCTGCTTCCGCGAAAGATTCTGCCTTGATAGATAAATCCTCCCCCCACACCTGTTCCGAATGTAAGATAAAGAAGACTCTTTATATCATCGGAGGAGTGCAGATAATATTCTCCAAGAGCAGAAGCGTTGGCGTTTGTGTTCCAGCCCATTGGGATATCAAAACGCTTCTTTAACTCTCCTAAGAAATTGTAATATTCCCAGCCGAACTTTGGAGTCGAAGTAATAAAACCGTATTTATCAGATTTTATATCGATATCTATGGGTCCGAAGGAACCTATGCCGATAGCATCCGGCGGATTTTCTTTAAAGAAAGCTGTGATCTTTTTCATTGTTTCCTGAGGGTTTGTTCTTAGAACTTCCGCTTCATCTACAATCATGTAGCTTTCATCGCCGAGTGCAAGATGAAAATGTGTCCCTGCAGATAATATTGAGCCCAACATAATACCACTCCTTTAATAAAAGACTTATATATTATGATAACATATTCTGAAAATGATACATTTACTTCTTTTTCTGCTAGGAGAGGAAAAGAAAAGGATTCCTGTTCTTTCTTATAATATCAATGTTTTAAAAATGTTAAGCAAATGTATTATTTTGTAGAAAAAAACGGAAATACATTGACAAATGATCCTATGAAAATTATAATTGTATTGTAATTGTATAAAAATATTTATATAAAAAATTATACCAAAAATTAAAAGAATAACAATATTTAAGGAGAATGAAATATGACATTTGATAAAGTAAAAGACATTATTGTAGAAAACTTAGGATGCGATGAATCAGAAGTAACAATGGAAGCAAACCTTATGGATGATTTAGGAGCAGATTCACTAGATGCTGTTGAGCTTTCTTTAGCGTTGGAAGATGAATTAGGAGTGAAAATTCCAGACGAAGACTTCGAAAAAATGACAACAGTAAAAGACATCGTTAACTATATCGATCAGCAATAATTTAATCAAATAGGAGAATACTATGAATTTTGATATCAAAGACATTATTCAAATTTTTTCGGATTCCAATCTAACGAAATTAAAATTAGAAGAGGATTCCTTTAAATTAGAACTTGTCAAGGAAGAAAATCATAATACTCTCATAACAGAGACAAAGGCTTCCCATAAAAAGGAAGCCTTTCCTGTTATAGAGAAAGAAGTTATAGAAGAAGCGGAAGAGGAGTTTACTCCTGTTCATTCGCCTTTAGTAGGAATTTTTTATCCAAAAAGCGATCCGGAAAGTGATCCCTTTGTACAAAATGGGGATACTGTCAAAGCCGGAGATACCCTGTGTATGGTAGAAGCAATGAAGATGTTCAACGAGATTAAGGCTCCTGTGGGCGGAACAGTTCGGAAAATTCTGGCTAAAGAAGGAGATCTTGTAGAATTTGATCAAGTACTATTCGAAATCGAGGAAGAGTAATGATTAATAAAGTTCTAATTGCCAACCGCGGTGAAATCGCAGTAAGAATCATTCGTTCCTGCCACGAAATGGGTATGGAAGTTGTTACTGTGTATTCTACAGAAGACAAAGATCAGCTCCATGTAAAATTATCTGATGAAGCGGTATGCATAGGAGGCCCTCAAAGTGCTTCCAGCTATTTGAATATGACAAATATTATCAATGCGGCCTATGCTACAAACTGCGATGCGATTCATCCCGGATACGGATTTTTGTCAGAAAACGAAGAGTTTGCAAACTTAGTGGAATCCTGCGGGTTAAAGTTTATCGGTCCATCTGGCGGGATTATCAGCCGAATGGGGGATAAAATCGAGGCTAGAAAGCTTATGGAAGAAAACGGAGTCCCTACTGTACCCGGATCTCCAGGAGTCGTTGAAGAGATTAAAACCGCAGAAGAAATCTGCGAAAAAATAGGCTATCCCGTTTTAATTAAAGCAGCTGGAGGCGGCGGCGGACGGGGCATGAGACGTGTTTATAAAAAAGAAGACCTGAAAAAAGAATTCGAAAATGCTCGAAACGAAGCAGTTTCTGCTTTTAATAACGGGGATATGTACATAGAAAAACTCATTATTAATCCAAAGCATATCGAAATTCAGATCTTGGCAGATTCCCATGGAAATGTGATCCATCTGGGGGAAAGGGACTGCTCTGTTCAAAGAAAAAATCAGAAAATGATCGAAGAAAGCCCCTCTGCTTTTGTGACAGAAGAAATGCGTCAAAAAATGGGGGAAGTTGCGATAAAAGCTGCAAAAGCCTGTAATTATGAAAATGCAGGAACGATAGAATTTGTAGTAGATAAGGATAGGAATTTTTATTTTATCGAGATGAATACCCGAGTTCAGGTAGAACATCCTGTAACAGAAATGGTTACAGGTGTAGATATTATTAAAGAACAGCTTCGAATCGCAGGTGGACTAAAATTACGATATAAACAGGAAGATATCAAAATGAACGGTTTTGCTATGGAATGCAGAGTCAATGCAGAAAATCCTCTGATGAATTTTATGCCTTCGACAGGAACTGTGGGTTTCTTCAATCCCCCAGGAGGTTTTAGAACAAGATTCGACAGCTATTTATATAACGGCTGCAAAATCAGTCCTTATTATGATTCTATGGTGGGGAAGATCATTGTCCAAGGAGATACGAGGCTTGAGACCATAAAAAAAATGAGAAGAGCGATTGAAGAGACGATTATAGACGGTATCAAAACAAATCTTGCTCTTCAGTATACAATCCTCCACGACTTCGATTTTATCCGAGGGGATTATGATACAGGATTTATGGAAGAAAAACTGGACGAGATGCTCGAAATGATGAAAAGGGTGTAATGAATGGATAATTTTAAAGCTAGAAGAATTCTTCTTTCAAATATTAAAAATTTACGTAAAAAACAGAGAAAAGATGTTCAATCGAAAGATCTAAATCCTTCGGTTTTTATACAATGTCCTCATTGCAATACTGTTGTCGTAAAAGAAAAAATGGAAGAAGAGATGTGGGTATGTCCAAAATGCGATGCCCATATCAAGTATTATGCAAGAAAAAGACTGAATTCTATTCTAGATCCGGGATTTGAAGAAATTCAAAGAGATCCCGTTGGCTTCGATCCTCTGCATTTTCCAAATTACCAGGAAAAGTTGGATCGCTATGAAAGAATTACGAATTTAAAAGAAGCTCTTGTAATAGCAGAGGGAGAAATCGATGGAAACCCCTGTGTGATGATTGTGTTAGAACCCAGATTTATGATGGGAAGCATGGGTTCTTATGTAGGAGATGAGATTGTAAGAGGATTTTCAATCGCAAAAGAGAAAAATCTACCTGTCGTAGCCTTTTGTGCAAGCGGCGGCGCTCGTATGCAGGAAGGGATCTTTTCTTTAATGCAGATGGCAAAAACTTCCAATGCAGTTCGAGAGTTTGGAGAGAGCGGAAATCTTTATGTATCGGTTTTGACAGATCCTACAACCGGGGGAGTCACAGCTAGTTTTGCCAGCTTAGGAGATATTATCTTAGCTGAACCTGGTGCACTGATCGGTTTTACAGGCCCTAGAGTCATCAAACAAACTATCAATCAAGAATTGCCGGATGGTTTTCAAAGGGCCGAGTTTTTACTGGATCATGGATTTGTAGATGAAATTGTTCATAGAAAAGAGATGAAAAAGTATCTGTCTCGAGTACTGGAACTTCATAGATAAGCAGGTGAAAAGATGAATGTACGTGATTTAGAATTAAAAATTAAAAGTTTAGATCCGAAAGCCCAAGGAGAAAAGCAAGAACTTTTGGAAGCTTTCAGACAAAATATAAAGCCGAAGGACCGAGTGGACCTAGCCCGTTTAAAACAGCGTCCTAAGGCAAAGGAAATCATAGAGGCGGTTATTGAAAATCCTCTCTTTTTTCATGGAGACCGATATTTCGGAGAAGATCCGAGTATTGTTGGCGGAATCGGCAGTTTTAACGGACGAGCCGTCACCTTTATAGGAACCCACAAAGGAGTAGGTTTAGAAGAAAGTGTAAAAAATAATTTTGGAATGCCGGGACCGGAAGGCTATCGAAAATCAGTTCGCTTAATGAAGCAGGCTGAGAAATTCGGACGTCCGATCTTTACCTTTATCGATACGCCGGGAGCATACCCTGGAATCGGAGCAGAGGAAAGAGGCCAAGGAAACGCCATAGCCAATGCGATTATGGAAATGAGCGGTTTAAAAGTACCTGTGATTTGTATTATTACAGGGGAAGGCTGCAGCGGAGGCGCCCTTGCTATCGGGGTTGGAAATCGGATTTTAATGATGGAAAATGCAGTGTATTCAGTATTGTCGCCAGAAGGGTTTGCTTCCATTTTATGGAAAGATGCTTCTAGAGCTCAAGAGGCTACAGAAGTGATGAAATTAACAGCGGAAGATTTGATGGAAAATGGGATTATCCACCGAGTTGTGCCGGAGAAGCTGGCACTAGACAAGGAAGAGTTTTTAAATTATTTAGATCCTTTAAAAGAAGCGATGGAAGAAGAGCTGGAAAGTCTTCTTGAACTGTCGCCTGAAGAATTAATCGAAGACCGTTCGGAACATTTTAATAAAATAGGGAGGTTTTAATGAGTCTTATTTTAAAGAAAACTTCATCGTATCTGCCTCCTAGAGTAGTTTCTAATAAATATTACGAAGAATATCTAGAAACATCCGATGAGTGGATAAGGGAAAGAACTGGTATTCAGGAAAGACGTTTTGCAGAGGGAGAAGATACTTCTTCTCTTGCTTTAAAGGCGGTTGAAAAACTCTCTTTAAGCGAAGAAGATCTTCAGGACATCAAGGGTATTTTCGTAGCAACCTGCACATCGGATTATAGTATGCCGACAATTGCGGCAATGATACAAAAGACAATTGGTGCAGAGGAATCCGTGTTCTCTATGGATTTTAATGTCGCCTGCAGCGGCTTTGTATCCGGTGTGATTCTTTTAGAAAAATATTTAGAATTGGGAGAAAAAGCAATTCTTGTAGGGGCAGAAGTGTTATCGAAAGTTCTCGATAAAGAGGACCGTTCCACGGTAGTTCTTTTTGGAGACGGAGCAGCGGCGGCTCTTCTTGAGAAAAAAGAAGGACCTTTGTTTTACGATATCGGCACAAGAGGCGATATCGATAAATTAAAATGCCGCAGTATTAATGTAAAAGATGAAAAGTGTTCTTTAGAGATGCAGGGAAAAGATGTTTTCCGTTTTGCAGTAGATATTCTGCCGAAATCTATTTATCGAACACTTGAAAAATTTGATGGAAAAGTAGAAGATATCGATCATTTTGTCTGCCATCAGGCAAATCAGCGCATTATCGATCATGTACGAAAAAAAATGAAAATTGATAAAGATAAACTCTTTATGAATTTGGAAAAATATGGAAACACATCTGCAGCGAGTATTCCTATAGCTTTAGATGAGATGAACAAATCAGGATATCTTAAGAAAGGCCAAAAAGTAATCGTTTCAGGTTTTGGAGCGGGATTAAGCTGGGCCACAGCATTAATCGAAATAGGATAGAGAAAGGACAACAATGATTTTAAATGAAATATTAGGAATAAAATACCCTGTAATTCAAGGGGGGATGGCGAATATTGCTACTGGAGAATTTGCAGCAGCGATCAGCAATGCTGGAGCCTTGGGCATTATCGGTTCAGGGGCCATGTCTCCAGAGATTGTAAGAAAAGAAATTGAAATCTGTAAAAGTCTGACTGACAAACCCTTTGGGCTTAATATTATGCTGATGAGCCCTCATTCAGATGAGATTGCTCAAATCGTAATCGATTATAAAATTCCTGTCGTTACAACGGGTGCAGGAAATCCTGGAAAGTATATCGAAGAATGGAAAAAAGCGGGAGTAAAAGTATTTCCTGTAGTTTCCAGCCAGTCTCTAGCCATAAAAATGGAAAGAGAAGGAGTGGACGGTATTATAGCGGAAGGGATGGAAGCAGGGGGACATATCGGCGAAATGACGACGATGACACTTGTGCCTCAAGTAAAATCTGCAGTTAAAATACCGGTGATTGCAGCAGGAGGAGTTGCCAGCGGAGCACAGCTTTTGGCAGCAGAAGTTTTGGGAGCCTGCGGGGTACAGCTGGGAACATTGTTGTTGGTATCCGACGAATGTCCGGCTCATGAGAATTTCAAAGATGTAATTATTAAAAGCGGAAGCAACAAGGTAACGGTAATCGGAAGAATCGGCGGTGTTGCCACAAGAGTTGTAAAAAATAAAATGACAAGGGATTATTTAGCGAAAGAAAAAGAAGGCTGGAATAAGGAACAATTAGAAAAGTTCACATTAGGAGCTCTTCGCCGTGCAGTAAAAGAAGGGGATGTGACAGAAGGTTCTATTATGGCAGGTCTTGATATCGGACAGGTAGAGAAAAAAGACTGTGTCTCAAATATTTTAAATAATCTGATGAAAGAATATGAAAGGGAGAAAGGGGATTTATGCAAGAATTAAAAATCGGAGATAAAGTCTTAGATTTTCCTTTAATTCAAGGAGGAATGGGTATTGGTGTTTCCCTGGGCAGACTTGCAGGTACCGTAGCAAGAGAAGGCTGCATGGGCGTTATTTCTATGGTGGGCATAGGATATCGAGAAGAAAATTATTATAAAGATGATTTGGCAGCAAACAAAGAAGCCTTTCGAAAAGAATTAGCAAAAGCAAGAGAGATTGCAAAGGGAAAAGGCATTATAGCAGTCAATATTATGGCAGCCCTGACAGACTATAAAGAAATGGCCGTGTTTGCTGCCAAAGAAAAAGTGGATGCCATTATTTCCGGAGCAGGCCTCCCCTTAGATCTTCCTAAACTTGTAGAGGGGACGGAAACGTTGATAGCTCCCATCGTATCCAACAAAAGAGCCTTAGAGCTTATTATACGAACATGGGAAAAAAGATATCACAGAGCACCTGATTTTATTGTAGTGGAAGGACCGGATGCAGGGGGGCATCTCGGCTTTAAAGAAGAGGAAGCGGAAGATCCTAAATTCAAGCTGAAAGAAATCTTAAGAGATATCATTCCTTTCCATAAAGAACTTCAGGCTAAACTGGGAAAAAGGATTCCTCTGTTTGGGGCGGGTTCTATTTTTGACGGATGCGAATTAAAAGAAATTGTCAATATGGGCTGCGATGGCGCACAAATAGGATCAAGATTTATAGCCACAGAAGAATGTGATGTTTCTCAAGAATTCAAAGACTTAATTGTAAAAAGCAGAGAAGAAGATGTAGAACTCTTTATGTCTCCTGTGGGGATGATTGCACGAGGGATTCGAAATGAGTTTATCGACCGGGTAAAAGGAGAGCGAGTTCCATCAAAACATTGTATTGATTGTTTGAAACCGTGCAATCCGGCGACTACAAAGTACTGTATCTCTGACGCTTTAACACGGTCTGCTCAAGGCGATGTGGAAAACGGCGTAGTGTTCTGCGGAAGCAATGTAGATAGAATCGACTCCATCCGTACTGTAAAAGAAGTAATCGATGAAATCAAGGAGGAATTTGAAGCATGCGAATAGGTTTCTTATATTCAGGCCAAGGAAGTCAGACCCCGGGCATGGGGAGAGATTTTTATGAAAAATTCGATTCTGTAAAAGCCTTCTACGACGAAATCGCCTTAGATTTTGATTTAAAAGAATATTCTTTCGAAAAACCGGAAGAAGTCATTGTTCAGACTAGATATACCCAGCCGATTATGAACGCTTTTCAAAGCGCTGTGACCGGGCTGTTCAAAGAAGAAGGCATTACTCCAGATGGAGTCTGCGGCTTGAGTATCGGAGAATATGGAGCCGTTGCGGCAGCTGGAATTATAGATCCGAAAGAATGCGTCAAGCTTGCAGAATTCAGAGGAAAAGTTATGGAAGAATCTGCAGCGGGTTTTAATACGGGAATGACTGCCATATTGGGATTAGATGAAAATACGATTCAGGCTGCCTGCGAAAAAGCCTCTGAGGGAGATAACAAGGCAGAGATTTCGAATATTAACTGTCCGGGACAAATCGTAATATCAGGAGAAGCAGGAGCTGTAGAAAGAGCTTCCGAGATTTTAAAGGAGAATGGTGCAAGAAAATGCATTCCTCTTAAGGTTAGCGGGCCCTTTCATACCTCGTATATGGAAGAAGCTTCTCGCAAATTAGAAGAAAAACTATCGGAAATAGAATTTCAAGAAGAATTAATTCCTGTATATTATAATGCCATCGGTGGAAAAAGGGAAAAGCAGGAAATAAAAGATCTTTTAGTGGAGCAAGTGAAATCACCGGTTCGTTTTCAAGAAGATTTGGAAGAAATGATATCTGACGGGATCGATGGATTTGTAGAAATCGGGTTTGGAGGAGTTTTAAAAGGGTTTTTAAAAAGAATTGACCGAAAGATTCCATGCTACGAAGTATATTCTGTAGAAAGTTTTGAAGAATGCTTAAGGAGTATAAAAGAATGAGCGAAAGAAAAAAGGCACTGATCACCGGAGGAAATACGGGTATCGGCAAAGTGATCGCAGAAACACTTGCTGAGGAGTATGATGTTGCCATCAATTATATCAGCCAAGAAGAAGAGGCTGAAGATTTAAAAAAGGAATTAGAAGAACAAGGTGCAGCTGTTTTGTTAATAAAGGCGGACGTATCGAACTTCGATGATTGTACAAAAATGTTCGATGAAATCAAAAGCACATGGGGCGGTCTGGATCTTTTAGTAAATAATGCAGGGATAACAAAAGATAATCTGATACTTCGAATGTCCCCGGAGGATTTTCAAGGGGTAATCGATGTGAATCTAACGGGAACATTCTACTGTATGAAGCTTGCTTCCCGCATGATGTCTAAGAAACGAAGCGGAAAAATAATTTCCATTACAAGTATTGTAGGACTCCACGGAAATATAGGGCAGACAAACTATGCCGCCAGCAAAGCAGGAGTCATCGGCATGACAAAAACTTTAGCAAAGGAATTAGCCGGAAGAAATGTGACGGTCAATGCAATCGCGCCAGGTTTTATCCGTACCGCTATGACAGACCAGCTAAAAGATGAGATCAAAGAAGGGCTTTTGTCCACGATTCCAATGAAAAAATTTGGAGAAGCTAAGGATGTAGCGAAGGTCTGTGCCTTTTTAGCTTCGGAAGATGCAGATTATATAACAGGACAAGTACTAAGTGTAGATGGAGGAATGAATATATGACAAAAAGGAGAGTTGTAATTACGGGAATGGGAGCGATCACTCCGATAGGTCATACATTAGAAGAAGTTTGGGATAGTGTAGAAAATTCCAAATGCGCCATTGACTTTATTGAAAGGATTAATGTTGATGATCTAGATGTTCGAATAGCAGCAGAAGTAAAGGGGTTTGATCCCCTTGATTATGTGGATAAGAAAGCGGCTAAAAGAATGGACCGTACAAATCAATTTGCCGTTGCTGCAGCGAAAAAAGCGATGGAAGACAGCGGACTGAACATTGAAGACCTTAATCCTGAACGAGTTGGGATTATGGTCTCATCCGGAATCGGCGGGATCGAAACGATTGAAACAGAACATTTAAAAGCATTAAAAAGAAGCTATAACAGAATGTCTCCCTTCTTTGTTCCTATGATTATCGGCAATCTGAATGCAGCACTTATTGCCATTGAAATCGGAGCTCACGGAGTTTGCCAAGATCCTGTTACTGCCTGTGCTGGCGGAAATAATGCCATAGGAGATGCGTTCCGTGCGATAAAAGACGGATATCAGGATGTGGTTTTGTGCGGAGGATCTGAAGCGAATATTACCCATCTTGGAATGGGCGGATTTATTTCCATGAAAGCATTAAACACGTCAAACAATCCGAAAAGAGCCAGCATTCCTTTCGACAAAGAACGAGAAGGCTTTGTTATGGGAGAAGGATCTGCCCTTCTAGTTCTTGAAGAATTAGAGCAGGCGAAAGCAAGGGGAGCGAAGATCTACGGGGAAGTCGTAGGATACGGCCATACAAATGATGCCAACCATATTACAGCACCAAATCCGGAAGGAAAATGGGCAGCCAGAGCTATGGAGATGGCCATGGAAGAAGCAGGCATCAATCCTTCTGATATCGACTATATTAACGCTCATGGAACCTCGACACCCTTAAATGATAAGTCTGAAACGATTGCCGTTAAGAGAGCTTTCGGTGACGAAGCCTATAATGTAAAAATGAGCTCTACAAAGGCCATGACAGGTCATCTCTTAGGTGCCAGCGGAGCGATAGAAGCTGTCATTACGACCCTTGCGATAAACAAAGGCTTTGTTCCTCCTACCATCAATTACCAAGTACCAGATGAAGAATGCGATCTTGATATTGTTCCCAACAAAGGCTTAAAGCAGGATATTCATTATGCGATGAGCAACGCCTTGGGATTCGGCGGCCATAATATTTCAATTATTTTCAAGGAGTGGAAAGAATGATTTTAGACTCAAACGAAATTCAAAAAATTATCCCTCATCGTTATCCTTTTCAGCTAGTGGATAAAATTATCGATGGAGAAGAAGGGAAATCGGCTGTGGGGATTAAATGTGTCACAGTAAACGAGCCCTTCTTTCAAGGTCATTTTCCAGATTATCATGTAATGCCGGGAGTTTTAATCTTAGAAGCCTTGGCTCAAGTTGGGGCAGTTGCTCTGTTGAGTATGGAGGATTTTAAAGGAAAGATCGCCCTTTTTGCAGGGGTTAAAAATGCGAAGTTCAGAAAACAAGTGAAACCAGGAGATGTGTTGGAGCTTCATTGCGAGCTTGTGCAGATGAAGATGGGAATCGGCATAGCTGAAGCTGTGGCAAAAGTAGATGGACAGGTTGCTTGTAAAGCCCAATTAACTTTTGCAGTACAATAGAAATGAGGAGAGAATATGCTAGAGCAAGAATTCATCGAACTCTATGATAAATTTAAATTGAATTTCTATCGAAATATCTTTGCGGGATTTACAGGAAGAGAAGCCAGTCTAACGGCAACAGAAACCTTCTGTGTAGAGGTAATCCATGCCTTAAAGAGACCTACGGTTAATAAACTGGCAGAGTTTCTTGATATCTCCCAACCCAATGCTGCTTATAAAGTAGCAAGTCTTGTAAAAAAGGGCTATGTGGTAAAAGAACAGTCCAAGGAGGATAAGAGAGTATTCTACTTGGATGTAACGGAAAAATTTGAGAAATACTATAAATTTAAGAATGAATATATTTATACTGTAATTAACAGAGCTAAGGAAGAGTTTACAGAGGATGAAGTTTATCAGCTGGAAAATATGCTTCATCGTATGAGTACAGAAATGATGCCGGAAGTTTCAGGGTTTTTCAATGAAGATTAGAAGTGAAAAAGAATCCCTAAGATTGGTTTCCAATCTTAGGGATTCTTTTTATTATCTTTCTTTTGATTTTTCTATGGTATAACCTACTTGGCGGATTGCTCTTTCAATTTCCTTTAGACTTAGCTTTTCTTCATCGTAGGAAACCTTAGCCTTACTGGCATTAAAGAGAACTTTAATACTGTCTTGGTCGACACCGTCAAGGGATTTTAAGGCTCCCTCGATTTTTTGAGTACAGGAGGGACAAGTTAACGTTTCTAATTGTAATGTTGCAGTTTTCATATTATTTCTCCTTTATGTTTATTTTTTTAGGTGATAGCCTAATAATCTCATACCATTTAAAATAACAACTAAAATACTACCTTCGTGAGCCAGCATTCCGATAGACATATTCATCCAATCACTAAACAATAGACTTGTTAAAAGGATAAAAACAACAGCAATGGCAATCACAATATTTTGGAACATATTATTCGCAGTTGCCTTGACAAGGCCTAGGGCATGAGGAAGTCGGTTAAAGTTGGAGTTCATTAATACCACATCTGATGTTTCGATGGCTACATCTGTCCCGCTGCCCATGGCGATTCCTACATCTGCGAGGGCAAGGGATGGGCTATCATTGACTCCATCTCCAACAAAGGCTACAATCTCTCCCTTTTCCTTAAGTTCTTTAATATAGGCGGATTTATCCTCAGGAAGCATATTTCCGTAAGCCTTTGTCAACTGAAGTTCCTTGTTGATAATATCGACAGTACCCTGATTATCACCAGAAAGCATAATCAGATTTTTTACCCCTAAAGCACGAAGTTTTTGAAGATCTTCCTTTACCCCTGGGCGGATAAGATCTTTAATGCCCATAAGGACCTTAAGCTCTCCATCGACTGAAGTAAGAACGAGAGAGTTTCCTTCTTTTTCTAAACGCTCTGCATCCGCCTTTGCCTTATCATCTAGTATAACATTTTCTTGAACCATAAGGGATACGTTCCCTACAGCGATCCGTTTTCCAGAAACGCTGGCGACGATACCGCCTCCCTTAACAACCTCTGTGTTTTCAACTTCTAAATAATTTTTGATCCCAAGCTCTTTAAGAACCGCCTTTGCTAAAGGATGATCGGATTCATGCTCAATACTTGCTAAATACTTAAGGGTATCATTGTCTTTCTCCCCATAGTAAATAGTTTCAGAAACGGCAGGAGTTCCCTGAGTTAAGGTTCCAGTTTTATCGAAAACGATACTGTCGACTCTGCTAAAATCATGGATGACCTCGCTTCCTTTTAAAAGAATGCCGTTCTTTGCTCCGTTGCCAATACCGGCAACATTGGACACCGGTACACCGATAACGAGAGCTCCCGGACACCCTAATACAAGAATAGTGATCGCCAGTTCTGCATCTCTCGTAATCAACCACACGATAAAAGCAATAACAAGAACAGCCGGTGTATAATATTTTGCGAAACGATCAATAAAGCGCTCTGCTTCGCTTTTACTATCTTGTGCCTCTTCGACAAGTTCGATAATCTTACCAAAGGTAGTATCTTCTCCTACCTTATTCGCTAGGATTTGTATTGTGCCATTTTCGAGAATGGTTCCAGCAAAAACCTGAGAATCTGTTTTTTTGCCTACCGGTACAGATTCTCCAGTAATACTTGCCTCGTTGATATGTCCTTCCCCAGAAAGTACGGTACCATCGACCGGAACTTTTGCCCCAGTTTTGACAAGCAGAATATCACCCTCGTCTACATCATCAACATCAACTTCTTCAAAGCTTCCATCGGCCATCTGCTTTAATGCACTTTCTGGAGCCATCTCTGTCAATTCTTTGATGGCAGATCGTGTATGATTTAATGTCCGCTGCTCTAAATATGCACCGAATAAAAACAGAAAGGTCACAATTGCCGATTCCTCAAAGTTTTGAATAATAAAGGCTCCGATAACGGCGATAGTTACTAAAAGATCGATACTGATGACCTTTACTCTAATCGCTTGAAAGGCCTGTATGGCTATCGGCAAAACACCGATTATGGAAGCGGCAACTAAACCACCTATGGCCATTCTTTCATTATGTAAGACCCAGTGATTAAAAAAGGCGAATACAATGAGCAGTCCACTTATAATGGTTATTTGTTTTTTACTTCTTAAAATAAATCCTTGCATAATTTCTCCCCCTTGATTCCTTTTTATCATGAAACAAATGCTAGGAATGTTTTGTTCCTATCTTCATTATAGCAGAGGGGAGAGGAAGCAAAATTGATTTGCGTCAACATTATCAATTAGGGGTACAGATTAGTGTGTTTATTTAAAAGAAAAGGGAATATATAATATAAGTATAAAGAATAAAATAGTACTTTTCAAAGATGGAAAGGAGATACAAATGAAGACTTTAACAGAAAAAAAGAGTACTTAATTATACAACATTCTTGGTTGTTGCATTAGCAGTAATAATTGCAAACACTGTACTTTTAGAAACAGGTATCGGTATTGATCTTCTCATTCGAATCCTTTTGGTTGCAGCATTTTATTTTGCCAATCGGAAGCTTATAGATGTGTTTTTTAAAGGATAGAGGGGATTTGCCTAAGACATAAACGTATAAAAGAATAAAATGGGATTTTCCTGATTGTCTTATTTTTGATTATCAGGTCTTTTTTGAAAAAGGGCTTCTAGGGTCCTAGAGGCTTTTCATTGTTAATATGGAGAGAACGCTGCGGGATATTTTAAGAAGTAGAGAGGTTAGAAGAACTAAAAATCCAAGGGATGTCCCTTGGATTTTTTTATTTTATAACAACACGATGATATACTTTTTTACCTTTTTTAATCACAAGTTCGCCTTCTTTAAAGTCTTCTTTTGTAATCACTTTAGAAGGGTCTGCTACGACTTCTCCATCTAAACGAATACCATTTTGCTGAATAAGGCGTCTTGCTTCACCGTTGGATTTTGTAAGGCCAAGCTCTGTTAAGAGAGCTAATAGTCCCATTCCTTCGTCAAACGCAGAAGCATCCATTTCCGTAGAAGGCATATTTTCATCGGTTGCTCCGCTGGCGAAAAGATTTTTAGAAGTTTCTAAAGCTTGTTTTGCTTTTTCTTCTCCATGGACAAGCTTTGTAATCTCATAAGCTAAAACTTCTTTTCCTTCATTGATTTTTTCGTCTTTTAAGGCTCCTAAGCGTTTACATTCCTCTGTTGGAAGGAAGGTCAGCATAAGCAGGAATTTTTCTACATCTCGGTCGTCTACATTACGCATATACTGGAATAATTCGTAGGGAGATGTTTTTTCTTCGTCAAGCCACACAGCACCCTTTTGAGATTTTCCCATTTTTACACCGTCTGCTGTAGTTAACAGTTTGAAGGTCATGGCATATACCTTGTCGTTTTCGATTTTACGAACAAGATCGTAGCCCCCTAAGATATTAGACCATTGGTCTGATCCTCCCATTTGCAGCTTGCAGCCGTATTTTCGATACAATTTTAAAAAATCATAGGACTGCATTAAAATATAACTGAATTCAAAGAAGGTTAAACCTTGATCCATTCTATTTTTATAAGCATCTAATGAAAGCATTTGGTTGACAGAAAAGTGAACACCGATTTCTCTCATAAAGTCAAGAAAGTTTAAATCTAAAAGCCAGTTTGCATTGTTGTCGATAATCGCGCCGCCATCTACTCCGAAGTCTATGAAACGAGCGAACTGCTGCGCAAAACGATCGGCATTGTTGTCGATGATTTCTTTTGTCATCAGAAGTCTCATATCATTTCTGCCAGAAGGGTCCCCGATCATTGTCGTACCGCCTCCTAAAAGAGCAATTGGAATATGACCATGGCGCTGCATTCTCATCATAACCATAATTTGAATAAAATGGCCGATCGTTAAACTATCCGCAGTGGCATCGAATCCGATATAGAAGGGGATTTTTTCTTTTCCTAATAATTCCTTTAATTCGTCTTCGTAAGTAGCCTGTTCAAAATATCCTCGTTCAACCAGTTCATCAAAGACATTTTCATGTTCGATTTTATAATTAATCACTGTATTACCTCCGTACATTTTTTAGAATCGAAAAATTATTATTTCAGTATATCCTTTTTTAGATGTAGAAATCTTATTTGACAAGTGTGGAGTGGGAAAGAAAATGTTTGGCATTTTTCCATGGCAAAAAAGGATACCATCACGACACCTTGTCATATTGAATCTTTATTTTCCTTAGTTCTGTAAAATGATTCTACAGTACAATCTTTTCTAAACTTTATTTTAACACTATAGAATCAAAATTTACAGTTCTATTCATTTTAGATAAAAATCATAAAACAAAAGAAGAAAAAGCAAGGCCTTTTCTTCTTTAATTTCACATTTCACACGGTATTTCTACAGACTGTCGCCGAAATCTTCTCTGAATTTCTTCACTAATTGATCTGGCCAGTCGGATGTTGCTTCCAGCCTTCCGAAGAAGAAACGCAATGTGCTTGGTTCTTCTACAAAACGAAGTCCTCCGATTAGTTTTCTGTTTTCATACAACCAGCATACACGGTCGATAGCGTATTTTAATTGAGATAATGTGTAGACACGGCGTGGAACAGCAAGTCTAAGAAGTTCCATATTGCTTAATACTTCATTTCCTTCTTCATCTCGGTCTTCAGACATAGTTCCTCTTTCCATTCCACGTATGCCGCCTGCAATATACAAGGCAGCGGCTAAGGAACCGGAACGGTATTGTTCACGAGGAAGGTGATCTAAAAACTGCATTGCATCAATGTGAACTCCAAGTCCTCCTGCTGGGGTAACGACAGGAATCCCTCTTTTTACGAATTCATCTACCATATATTGAATAAAGACAGGTCCTTGTTCTACGAATTGTTCGTCCATCGTTTCTTGAAGACCAACAGCGATTGCCTCCATTTCTCTTACAGACATACCGCCGTAGGTTAAGAATCCTTCGTATAAGGTGACAAGCTCTCTCATTTCATTAAACATCTTACGGCTGTTTGTAAGAATACCGCCGCCTTTTGCAAAGCCTAGTTTACGAGCTGAGAAGTAGATAATATCGCAAAGACTTGAAATTTCTGCTGTAATTTCTCGAATAGATGCATTTTTGTATTTTTTCTCTCTCGTTTTGATGAAGTGAAGATTATCTTGTAAAAGGGAAGCGTCTAGAACTAGCTTGATTCCCTTTTTTTGACAAATATCAGCTACATCGTGAAGGTTTTGTAAAGAAAATGGCTGACCTCCGATTAGGTTTGTACCGGCTTCCATACGAACGAAAGCGATCTTATCAGCACCCTTTTCCTCGATAAAATCATTTAATTTTTCGATATCCATATTTCCTTTAAAAGGAAGATCGCTAGTAACTTCAATTCCTCTTTCGTCTATCAATTCCACAACTTTAGAACCATTCAGTTCGATATGGGCTTTTGTTGTAGTGAAATGATAGTTCATCGGCGTGAATTGTCCAGGTTTGCAGTATGTACTTGCAATAATATTTTCACAGGCACGGCCTTGGTGGGCTGGCAGATAAAGATCTTTATGGAATACGTCTACTAAAGAAGCTTTTAAACGGTTAAAAGTCTCGCTTCCTGCATAAGCGTCATCGGCAATAAACATAGCTGCCTGCTGTTTATCGCTCATAGCGTTTACACCGCTGTCTGTAAGCATATCTAAAAAGACATCTCTGTTTTGAAGAAGGAATGTATTATAACCTGCTTCTTCCATGTTTTTTCTTCTCTCTTCTACAGGGGGAAGGTTTAATTTCTGGACAATACGAACCTTGTGCATCTCTAAAGGTAAAAATTCATCTGTTGTTAATCGAATAGTCATTGTTCTCCTCCTAAAAATAAAAAAAGTCCTTTCATATAGAAAGGACGAATTGACGTGTTACCACCTTTGTTCATGATATTTTCGCAAATACCATCTTCATAAGTTAAAAACTTTACGCTATAACAGGCGCACCTGTAAGGCCTACTTTTATTTCAGCTCATAACATCCAAGTCGTATTCATAAACGTTAAGCTTATTCCGTTTCACCACCCCGGAACTCTCTAAAAGCCGCTGCATTTACTACTATTCTTGTCATTTGTTTCATATGTATTTCTTATGATACTCTATCAGTTTTAACCTGTCAAGTATATTGAAAGGAAATAAATAAAATATCGTTAGACTTTAACTTGAAAAAGCGGAAGGTGTAATAGAAAGGGCTTTATAGTAAAATAAAGATGCAAAGAAGTAAAAAAATACATATAACCCTAAGTTTAAAGGAAAAGGGTTTAATCCTGTTAAGAGAAAAGGATCTTTCACACTGTTTATTTAAGGAGGAATATATATGAATGTATTAATGAATATTTATAATTTCCATGAAGATTATGCATGGCCGGTACTTGGTCCGATTATAAAAAAGACCTATAAAGTTTTAATGATTCCTTTTTCTCATCATGAGGAATGGGTAGGTTCGCCTCGGGAATGGGAAGAAGAGTTTGGCAAAGAAGGAAGGATGTACGACGAGCTCATTGCGCCCTTTTTGTCTTATGGAATAAAAGAAAAAAATATTATCTGGCTACGAGAATTTGAAGACAACAGAATCACAGCCAGAGAAAAAATTGCTTCGGCAGATATTATTTATATGCCTGGAGGCTACCCTGAAAAGATTATGAGAAGGGCAGAAGCTTTCGGTATTGTGGAGGTTTTGAGAGATTTTAAAGGAATCTTTATGGGAAGTTCTGCAGGGGCCATGGTGCAGATGAAAGAATATCATATGACTCCTGACGACGATTATAACGAGTTCGGACTTTATCTAGGACTTGGAAGAATAGAGGATTTTGAAATGGAGGTCCATTTCCGAAACACCTACGGACAACGACGCTCTATGAGAAGATACTTTGAAGAAAGAAAAAAGAAAATCTACGCAGTAGGGGATAACGGTGGACTGCTTCAAAAAGAAGATGGAACGGTTATTCCATTCGGAGATGTTTCTCTCTATGAAAATCGAGAAGAGCTGGAAAATATACCTGTTGTAGAGGGGGAAAGTTTTTATTTCAGAGATCTTACGGAGGATGACAAAAAGATATTAGAGGAAGAAGACGAGCAGGTTCCTGAGTGGATAAAGATGATTCCAAAAGAGGATCACCGCTGTTATACCCTTGTAAAAAAAGAATCGGGAGAAGTCTGCGGACATATCACAACTGTTCCAGAGAACTATGGAACTTTAAAAATCATTATTCGATTCTATTCCAATAGTGACGAAAGAATTATAACAGCAGGGAATGCCTTTTTCAGCAGTGTTTTCGAAAACACCGGTTATCATCGCATCGAGTGCAGAATGTATAATGATTATTCCATAGAAAAAGAGTTTTTAGAAAAAACAGGATTTGATTTAGAAGGAGTCTTGGAAGATAAGATCGCTTGGGAAGGAGAATATATAACAGAATATATCTGCAGTTTAAAGAAATAAAAAAGCGAGTAGGGAGCAGGGAATAGGAAGTAAGGAAAAGGGAATAGGCAATAGGAAATAGGAAATAGGGATGGAAGAAACAAAGAACGTGTTTCTTCTGTTTTATTTTAATAAAAGAAAAGGAAAGTGGAGTTTTTCCACTTTCCTTCATTAACTCCACTCTCCACTCTTACACACTCCACACTTCTTCTTTTCTAGTATCCGACTTTCGCTAAGAAGAAGTCTCTAGGATAAATACCTAGTTTATCGACATACTCGATAATTTCATCTCTGTTTACGTTTTTGAAGACAAAGAAAGCGATGTCGTTTTTCTCTTTAAATTCGATAGGCTGGAACTTGTCTGAAATTTTGCGGAAGGTATTTGTATTATTGCTGATTCTTAAATAATACTGTCCTTTAGCACTTTCATTTAAATTTTTATATTCTTTTTTGTCGTGATTAAGATTTACAGTGGCGTGGTTTAATAGAATATCGATAACATCTCGTGCCACAGCGTCTCCTGTTGGGAGTTTGCCGGCTCCATAGCCGTAGAATTTCAAAGGACCGATATTATGGCCTACAAATGAAATGGAGTTGAATGCCATATCCACAGTCGCGAAATAATCGGACTGATGTACAATAGTAGGCTCAACGCTTGCGACATAGCCTTCTTCAGTTAATTTAGACATTCCAAGAAGCTTAAGAGTAGAATCCATATGTTCGATATAATCCACATCTTCTTTTATGATGGTAGAAATACCGTATGTTTCGATTTCTTCTTCATCGATAGATGTATGATAAGCGATGGAGCTTAGGATTCTAAGTTTTCTCATACTGTCGAGTCCTTCTACATCTGCAGTAGGATCTGCTTCTGCATAGCCTAATCTTTGTGCATCTTTTAAGATTTCTCCATAAGAAATCTTTTCTTGGAACATTCTGCTTAAGATATAGTTGCATGTTCCGTTTAAAATTCCTTGGATGGATTCAATATCGTTGATAAGAATTTCTTCTTTTAGGGGCTTTATAATCGGGATACCGCCGCCTACAGAAGCTTCATATAATAGACTGCGTCCTTCTTTTGCAGCGATTTCGTGAAGGGAGTCGTAGTATTTCGAGATTACAGATTTATTGGCAGTGACTACATCTTTTCCTTTTTCCAGCGAAGATTTTATATAATCATATCCTTGTTCCAATGCGCCTGTAAGCTCTACTACAATATCAATTTCTTCGTCCTCTAAGATTTCCGTAAAATCATTGGTGATCTTAACCGTGGGAGCAAGATTTCTTTCTTTCTCCAAATTACTTACAAGGACAGCAGAAATTTCGAAGGTATCTTGAATAACTTCTTCGATCTTTTCTTTTCTTTCCATCAGGATTTCATATAATCCCTGACCTACAGTACCCATTCCAAGAATAGCTATTTTCTTCAACTTAAGTCACCTCTAATAATATTTCTATATTCATTCTATAATACAGATTACTATTTATTATACGTGAGATGCTGTAAACTGGCAAATCAAGAGGATTCATAAAGGAGTTTGAGAAAATTATATTGATTCTTTCTCTGAAATAGGATAGCCGTATATTTGTGCGATCTCCTCTATACCTTCTTGGATTTCTTCTCTAGAGAAGTTTAATTCGCGCAGTCTTTCATCGCTATAGTATAAGATTCGAAGATAAAACTGCAGAATCGAGAAAAGATATTCCGGCTTGTCGGGATCCGCATATTCGAAGATGAAATTTTCCCCTTCATTGATCAGATCTGCTCGCATATAGCCTTCTAACAGAAGTTCAAAATCATTTTTATCACGAAACTCTTCTTGAGTCACCTTTTTAGCGTATTGCCCTACCATTGTGTAAAGATAGTCTGTGTAGATGGTAATTGATTTTAAAAACCAGTCTTCTTGTAGATTCATTGGGAGCTCCTTTCCTCTTATTAATTTTGGAATATGTAGAATTTAACACAAATTTAACGATATAGATGTCTAACCAGCCTATTTCAAGGGTACATATAAGAAAGGCTTCAATTATACGAATATAAGATTATTTTAACATTAGAGTGATGATAAATAAAATGGATAAGGAGGATATTATGAAACTTATATTTTTGCGTCATGGGATTGCTGAAGAAAAAGGCAATGTTGACGATTTCGATAGAAAGTTAACGCCGAAGGGGATAGAAAAGCTAAATAAATATCTCCCTTATTTGGCAGCATATTTAGAGAAAAAAGATCCGGAGATCTGGTCTTCTCCAAAAGTCCGCGCAGATGAAACAGCTCAGCTTTTAAAAGAGAATCTTTTTGAGACTGAAATAATCTACAAAGATTTTATAGCATCAGGGGATTTGGGTAAATTGGATGAAGAGCTTTCTCAAACAGAAGAGAAAACCATTGTTCTTGTGGGGCATGAACCTTTTCTTTCTGCGTGGACAAGGGAAATTACCGGTGAAGAAGTTGTGATAAAGAAAGGCGGGGGCCCTAGAGATAGAATACGACCCGGAGGACAGCGGCAATGATATTCTTAACTGGGAATATTCTTTAAAAAACTTTGAAGAAATCATCGCTAGGGAAAAGAAGATTTTAAAAAAGCTGAAAAATCCATCTTTTAAAACCTCATTAGAAAAAGTCTTAAGCCATCAGTTTAATAAAATTTTTGAAAACAGGGAATACTATTTAAGAGATAATAATGACATCGAAAGTATTCATCAGTATAGAGTATCCATCCGAAAATTCCGAGGAATTATTTCTGCACTGAAAAAGCTTCTCGAGAAAGAGGATTATCTAAGAATTCAGCAGAAGTTTAGAGAAATAGGAGGAGAAGCTGGATACTTAAGAGAGTTGGATGTATTAATCGAAGAATACAAACCCTTATCTCAAGAGCAGGAGATCCTATTAACAAAATCTGCCCTTCTTCAGGAATTAAGAAAAGAAAGAAGAAAAGAAAAAGAACGATTAAAAGAAATTTTTATCACCGAAGAATATAGACAAATTTTAGTAGAGGCCTATACAGATCTTATTGTGTGTCTTCCATGGAAGAAAATAGAATCAAAGAAGACATGGGAATACATCCTGCCGATAGCAGATAAGTGGATGAAGCAGATTCTTAAAGCGTTGAAACAGTATGAAGAATTTGAATTCCAATCGACTCACAAGATCCGTTTGAAAGCTAAGAAATACCGCTATGTAGTAAAGGCATTTGAAGATTATCTGCCAGAAGAATATAAAGATAACTATAAAGTTGCTAAGAAATATCAGACACTTTTAGGGGATACCTGCGATTCTATTCGAAATCAGGAAGCGTTAAAAGAAATTATTCAAGAACCGGAAGGGGATTTAGAAAAAGAATTAAATTACTTCCTAGAAAGCGAAACTCAAAGAGAACAGCACTTTAAAGAAAAACTAGAAAATAAAGAATGGCTTGATATTGGAAAAGAGGAAGAGTAAAAAAGAGTGAAGAGCTTAAAAAATAAAGTGTGGAGAGTGAAAGAGTGGAGTTGTGGAGGAAAAATGAAGGAAATATTCATTTTTCTTCTTAGTAAAAGGAGCAGGATGCTGTTTGATTATGTGTATTCAAATATCCTAGTTTTTTTTATTTATAAAGGATGAAATAAAATAAGTTACCTTAGCGGAATATGTTTAAGCGAAGCAGGTCATCGAAGAAAAGCGAAGCTTTTCTTCTGCTATTCTTTAATAAAACAAAAGGAAAGTGGCGTTCTTCCACTTTCCTACCTCAACTCCCCTCTCCCCTCTTTCACACTCTGAAGCCCTAGCCCAAATCAGGTATTTTGATTTGGACGCAGGTCTCATGCCACTCATTTCCCAAGAATGGTGTTTTTTCATTCTTGGCTAGAAATGATCGGCCACACTTTCACTCTCCACTCTATCACTCTTTATTTTTGAGTTCTTTTGCCATTTCGGTGATTGTTTTTCCTTCGATAGGGTGGCGGAGATCTGGTGCGATTTCGGCTAAGGGATTCAGTACGAAGTCGCGGTTTTTCATATCGCTATGAGGAACGGCGAGTCTTTCTGTTTCGATAATTCGATTGCCGTAAAATATAATATCCAGATCGATAATTCGAGGTCCCCAGTGTTCTATGCGGACTCTTCCCATATCAGCTTCGATTTTTTGAAGGGCATCCAAAAGATTCCATGGATCTAAATCGGTTTGGGCTTCCACTACGGTGTTTAAAAAATCTGCCTGATCTGTTTTCCCATAGGCTTTATTGTGAATAGGGGTAGCGATTTTCGAAATATGGATTCCCGCATCTTCCATTCTTTCCACCGCTTGTTGGATATTTTCTTCTAAGCTGCCCATATTTGTACCGACGGCGATATAGACGATCATTTTAAAGCCTCCATTACTCGAATTGCATTGCAGTTTTCTTTAACATCATGCACCCGAATCATTTCAATACCCCGCTCTGCAGCCCAGCAGGAGATAGCTATGGTCCCTTCTAAACGATCTTCTGGAGGAGAACCTCCCAATATTTTTCCGATAAATGTTTTTCGGGATACTGCTAAAAGAATCGGAAGGTCGAAATCATAAAAGGTTTCAAGTTTTTGAATGATTTCTATATTATTGTCGAAGCTTTTTGCAAAGCCGACTCCTGGATCTAAGATCAGTCTTTCCGGATCGTTTCCTTCTTGTATGGCAAAATCGATTTGATCTTTAAAATAATCGTAGACTTCCCCCATAAAATCATCGTAATGGATATCTTTCTGCATCGTTTTCGGATCTTTTTTCATATGCATAATAATAATCGGAGCATCGTATTTTGCACAGATTTTTGCCATATTCGGATCGCCGCGAAGGCCTGTAACATCATTAATAATATCTGCTCCGGCTAAGAGAGCGGCTTCTGCAGTTTCTGAATGATAAGTATCTACTGAGATTAAAATATCCATTTCCTTTTTTATGGCTTCGATAACAGGAACGATTCGTTCGATTTCTTCTTCCGGAGCGACAGGATCAATTCCCGGTCTTGTAGATTCTCCGCCGATATCTAGGATATCAGCTCCGTCAGCCTTCATTTTTTGGGCCTGTTCTACAGCATCCTCCACATTCATCCGTCTTGAACCAGCAAAAAAAGAATTTGGAGTAATGTTGATAATACCCATGATTTTCATATTATCAAAATGATAATATTCTCCATTTCTTAACTTTAATTTTTTTCTCATAATATCCTCGCTTAAGTATAAAGAGAAAAAGTCCCCAGCGGGGACTTTTCTTATGATCTCTTTTTTTCAGCCATTGCAAAAGCAGTATGGCTGTGAATAGACTCTAGACTTGTCGCCTTAACTTTATAGTAGCTGATTTCATCAATACCTTCCAGTTCTACGGCACAGTCACGGCATACATCTTCCACAAATTTGGGGTTTTCGTAAGCTGTTTCTGTGACATATTTTTCATCGACTCTCTTTAGAAGAGGGAAGATCTGGCAGGAAGCATTGTTTTCAGCGATCTTAACAATATCTTCTATCCAGAGCATGTGATGGAAGGACACTGTAATTGCAACTTCTGCTTTTTGATTGTGGGCACCGTATTCTGATATTTCCTTAGAACAAGGGCATAGAGTGGTTACTGGAGTTTCCACAGTTAAATTAAAGTGAAATTCATCATCTAAAGATGCTTCATAGCGGCATTGTACATCCAGCCAAGATTTTTTGCCGGAAACAGGGGCTGTCTTTTCGATAAAGTAATCAAAGGTCATCTCTAAATAGCTGGTCTCAGCATGAAGTCTTTCCTTCATTGTCTTAAGGATCGGTTCGATTTCTGTAGGATTTATATTATGAACATCGTTTAGTACTTCAACAAAACGGCTCATATGGGTACCGCGTTCTTCCGCTTTTAAATCCACAGATGCAGAGATTGTAGCAATACTGTGCTGAACTTCGCTGTTTTTATCCTTTAAGGTGATGGGTTTTTTAAATTCGTTAATTCCTACTTTATTCAAATAGATATTGCGCTCATCTACTTGAGATTGGACATCTTTCACGCTTCTTCACCTCTGTAAATAATTCCTGAAGTTTTAGTTTCCCAGACTTCCACTTCGTATAATCTGCAGTTAGGGCGTTCTACTAACGGCTTAATTTTATCCCAAACATAAACTGCTATATTTTCTGCAGTAGGCTGTTCTATAATATCGTTTAAATAAGCGTGGTCAAATTTGTTTACGATTTCCTCTTTTACGATATTTTTAAGCTCGATGAAATCGATGACCATATCTTCTTTATCGCGAGTTCCTTCTACTTTGACGACCAATTTATAAGTATGACCATGAAGTCTTTCGCATTTTCCATGATACTCTATTAAATTATGGGCGGCATCAAATTCAAATTCTTTAATTAGAATCATTGACTTTACCTCCTAGTTTTGTAAAGATTGAGATATTATTATGATACCAATCATTAAAGAGAGATGTCAACTATATTAAATGGATAGTTGAGAATCGTTATTGATAAAATTTTATTAATTAAGAGTATGGTAGAATAAAAATATTCATTATTATAAAAAGGGGAGAGAGTATGGATAGAAAACCATTTCAGCATCGGGATAAAGCCTTTCTGCTTCTAGACGGGCTTCTAGTGGGAGCGCTCAGCGGTGGTGTCGCTGTCTTTTACCGCTATATTTTAGGAATTATGGAAGACTGGAGACATCTTTTATTTGAATGGACTTCTATGGGAGGCCTTGTTTTTTTAATTGCAGCAGCGGTGTTATCCGCCATCATTGTCATTCGTCTTTTAAAATGGGCCCCTTTAAGCGGTGGTTCAGGGATACCCCAAGTACAAGGAGAAATTCTAGGAATATTTCGAATGTCCGCTTTCCCCGTTGCAGTTTCTAAAATTATAGGGGGAAGTTTAGCTACGTTAATCGGCCTTGCGTTGGGAAGAGAAGGGCCTTCTATTCAAATCGGAGCAGCAATGGCGAAGATCTTTTCAAAAGGAGTGCAAAGAGATAAGACAAAGGAAAAACTGCTCATTACAGCAGGGGCTGCAGCAGGGCTTTCTGCAGCCTTCAGTGCGCCTTTAGCCGGGGTTTTGTTTAGCGTGGAAGAGATTCACAAGAATACATCGAAAGCGATGATTGCAGTGACTCTTACAGCCTCTATTGTGGCGAACTATATTGCAGCTTATGTTTTTAAATTGACGCCGGTCTTTTCTTTTACGATTACGGAACTTCTTCCGCTAAAGTATTATGGCCATATTATTGCTTTAGGGGCGATTACAGCGGTTGTCGGGGTATTGTTTTGCAAAGGGATTGTCCTGGGACAGCGGTTTTATCAAAGGCTTCCGATTCCAGTTCCTTTTAGAATGATCTTTGTTTTCTTGACAGCAGTACTTATCGGACATTTTCTTCCAGATATTTTGGGAGGAGGACATCATGTTATCGAAAATTTGGAAAGCAATCCGGAAGCTGTCCAGTATATCGCTCTTCTTTTAGCGGGAAGATTTCTATTTACCTGCTTTTCATTTGGAAGCGGGGTTCAGGGAGGAATCTTTCTTCCGATTTTAGTCATAGGGGGAATTGTCGGAATACTTTATTATCGCTTTATTTTGTCTTTAGGATTAATTCCGGATTATTATTTAGCAAATATGATTGTATTGTCCATGACGGCGATACTGACAGCGGTAGTGCGGGCGCCGATATTGTCTATCATTTTAGTCCTTGAGATGAATGGTAATTTAAACCAGATGCTGGGTCTTTGTATGGCTTCTTCTGTAGCCTATTTTGTGTCTGAATTTTTGAAAGAAAAACCGATCTACGAAACACTTCTTCAAAGAATGATCGAAAAAGGACCTGAAGGCGAAGAGGCAACTTACGAAAGTACAATTTTCGAAACAATAGTGCCGCATGGTTCAAAGCTCGAGAACAAAAGAATAAAAGATATTGGTCTGCCTGAAAACTGCCTTTTGATAGAGATTAAAAGAGGGGGAGAACTGTATATTCCAAAAGGGAAAATGGTACTTCAGGGAGGCGATGAAATCGCCATTTTAACTACGGATTACGACGTCTATACCCTTCGGGAGTCTTTACGGGAGTACTTAGCTGTAGACCAATATTAGCGAGATAAAAAAATCTTATACTCGAAAAAAAAGGAAAGGACAGCTATACTTAAATTAAATAAGAATTATAGATCGACAACAGCAGGAGCGTAAGGAATATATGGCGAATATTAGTATAAAAAATTTAAAAAAAGAATATGAGAACGGCTTTGTTGCTATGGAAGGACTAAATTTAGAAATACAAGATGAAGAGTTTTTAGTTTTGGTTGGTCCTTCCGGGTGCGGAAAGTCGACTCTTTTACGGATGATTGCAGGACTTGAGGAGATCACAGAAGGAGAGATCATCCTTGACGGAGAAGTGATCAATCATGTGGAAGCGAAAGACCGAAACATAGGGATGGTTTTTCAAAATTATGCCCTTTATCCCCATATGAATGTAAAAGAGAATATGAGTTTCGGACTAAAAATACGGAAAGTCGATAAAGATACGATTGAAAAAAAGATAAAAGAAACAGCGGAAATTTTGGGCCTTACGGATCTTTTAGACCGCAAACCCAAGCAGCTTTCCGGCGGTCAGCAGCAGCGGGTTGCTTTAGGAAGGGCGATCGTGCGAAATCCAAAACTTTTCTTAATGGATGAGCCTTTATCGAATCTCGATGCGAAACTTCGGGTACAGATGAGAACAGAAATTAAGCGCCTTCAAAATCGCTTGAAAACAACGACTGTATTTGTCACTCATGATCAGACGGAAGCAATGACTATGGGAAGCCGGATTGTGGTGATGAAAGAAGGTGTTATTCAGCAGGTGGGAACGCCTCAAGAAGTCTATGAAAAGCCTTCCAATCAGTTTGTCGCCGAGTTTATAGGAAGTCCTAAAATGAATTTTACAACTCACAAAATAGATGAGAATGGAAGAATCCTCTTTGAAGAGAATCCAGATGCGATAATCGGTATTCGTCCTGAGAATCTAAAGCTTACGGAGGAGGGAGATTATAAGATTATTATGATCGAAAATTTAGGCAGTATGAAATATATCTATGCCGAAAACGAGGGAGAGCAGTTTATTATACAAGAAGATCAAAATTCGACAAAGAAAATAGGGGATTTTGCAGGGATTATGATTAAAGACTCCAGCCGTCTAAATTATTTTGATAAAAAGACGGGCAACAGGATAGAAGGGTAGGAATAAAGGCAAAGAGTTTCGAGGTATAAAAAGATGCATCTTGAGGCTCTTTTTTTTGAATGATATAATTCCAGTACATTAAAGGAAGAAATAATATTAGGAGGAATTATATGAAAAAGATTATAATGAGTTTATTTTTAACTCTAGCTCTTTTCCTTACAGCCTGCGGCGGAGGACAAGAAGAGACGAAAAGCGGAGAATCGAAAGAAGCAGGTGAAAAAACGATCCAAATTTTAGCGCCTGCTTATGATACAGGTTATCTAAAAGAAGAAATCGACAGCGGAGTAAAAGATTTTGAAGCGGCTAATCCCGGTGTCAAAGTGGAAATTATTTCTGCCGGATGGGACGAGTTGAATTCTAAGATTGTACAGCTCTATCAAGCAGGGCAAGCACCGGATATTATGATGGCAGGATCCAGATCTCTTAGACAATTTGCGGAGATGGGAATTATCGAAAACTTAGATTCCTACTTAGAACAGGAGTATTTGGATACAAGAATTGAAAATGTTATGGAGTCGGCTAAAATCGATGGAAAACAGTATGGTATTCCTTTTGCGTTGTCTTCTAGAGCTTTGTATTATCGTTCGGATCTTATCGACACTCCTCCTGCCAACTGGGATGAGCTGTTGGAAACGGCAAAAAGAGTTCATGAAGAAAAGAATATATACGGATTTGCAATTCCAACAGATTTAACCAGCGGAACAGACGAGATCTTAAACTTCATCTATCAAGGAAATGGAAATATTGTCGATGAAAACGGAGAGTTTACGATTAACTCCGAGGCGAATATAAAAACCATGGAGTACTTAAAGGGTTTTAAAGATGTTATTCCAGATCCTGTAAGCACAGCGAGGGCGGATCAAGCAGCATTATTTAAAAATGGAGATTTAGCGATGTTTATCTCCGGACCTTGGGAGAAAGAAGAGATGGATAAAAATATGGAAAATACTCCATATAAAGTAGCGGTGCTTCCACAAGGAGAAAAAGAATCAGTGGCTTTAGTAACGGATTCTTATTCTGTTTCAAGTCTTTCGGATAACAAGGAACTGGCTGTTGAATTTATTAAACTTATGAGCAAGCCTGAACGACAAAGACCGGTAAGCGAATCTCACGGATGGTTTCCAGTGCTGAAAGATGAAGTAGAAGACGAACGTTTCAAAGAAGATTTTATGAAGCCTTTTGCAGAAGTGATCTCTCAAGGAATTCCAGAGCCGAAAGTTCCGGACTGGGATAAATTCAATCAAAGTTTTACCATCGCAGTTCAAAAAATTCTAACAGAAAAGGCTCAGCCGAAAGAAGCGATGGATACAAGTCAGCAAGAATGTCAAAAATAATTCGAAAAAATGGGACAGCGTATATGCTGTTATTACCCTCTTTGGTGATGATACTTCTCCTATACGCTTATCCCATTCTTTTAACAATAATACAGTCTTTTCATAAAGTGAATCTCTTGAATTCAGAGATGACTTTTATAGGTTTGGAGAATTATCTTACCGTTTTCAAAGATCCGGGATTTTTTACGACTTTAAACATTACCTTTAAGTATACAGCGATAACAGTTTTGATGAAAATCGGGTTTGGTTTCGCATTAGCTTTTTTACTCTTTCAGGGACTGTACTTGAAAAAAGCTTTTCGTTTTCTGATCTTGATCCCGTGGGCAATCCCTCAAGTCGCTGTTTCTACTTTATGGATATGGATACTCGACGGAAACTACGGATATTTGAATTATTATCTGCAGAAGTTGGGTCTTATAAAGGATAATATCGCCTTTTTGTCAAATCCGGATTCTGCATTTTTTGCAGCAGCGGCAGTGGATACATGGCTTGGGATCTCGCTGATTTCTATGATGTTTCTAACAGGACTGGAGGCGATTCCTAGAGAATTATATGAAGCCTGCGCTATGGATGGAGCATCGAAGTTTAGACAGTTTACGACGATTACGCTTCCAGGCATAAAAAAAGTATTCTTGACAACCTTTATACTTGTTGCGATCTGGACCTTTAATTCCTTTAATGTGATCTATGTATTAACCCAAGGAGGGCCTATGAGAGCAACGGAAACATTAGTTATAAGAATCTATCAAGAAGCTTTCAGCCGTTTTGATCTAGGTCTGAGTGCAACCCTCACGGTGGTTGCAGTAGTTATTTTAATGATTTGTACATTTATTTATATGAAGAGGACGAATTATGAAGAATTATAGCAAAGGAATTCGAACATTATTGATGACGGGGATTATAGTACTGCTTCTTTTTCCCATTGCCGTTCTTTTTAATACTTCCTTAAAAACATACAGCCAGATAACTCAGTGGCCTCCCACCTGGTTTGAAAAGCCTCTTTTGTGGCAAAATTATATGGAAGTTTTATTCGGAGACAAATCCATAGCAAGACCTTTTCTAAACAGTATTCAAATCTCTCTTGCGTCTATGGTGGTTTGTATAGCGATAGGAATTTTGGCGGCTTATGCAGTTTCGAGATACGAGTTTGCAGGAAGAAGAACCTTTTTGAAAATCGTAATTATAACTCAGATGTTTACATCTGTTATCTTGGTCAATCCTATGTATGTTATTTTTAGAAATCTCGGGCTTCTAGATACAAAGATCTCTCTTATCATCTCCTCTGCAGCCAGTTCTTTGCCGATGACGATTTGGCTTTTGTATTCTTACTTCAGCCAGATACCTAAAAGCTATGAAGAAGCTTCTTGGATAGACGGATGCAATAAGATTCAGGCTATCCGCTATATCATACTGCCTTTAGCTTTTCCGGGGATTATCACTGCAGGGCTGTTTTCTTTTATTATGAGCTGGGGAGATCTGGTTTATGCGAAAGCCTTTATCTTGTCCCCGAAGCTAAGGACGATTTCACTGTATCTAACAGACTTTAGAGAACTTTATAAAACGAGCTGGGAAACCCAGATGGCAGCTTGTGTAATAGCAGTTATACCGCCTTTTATACTCTTTATGATCATCCAAAAATACTTGGTCAGAGGAATGGTATCTGACGGAGTAAAAAGTTAGGAGATCTCGCAAGAAAAGAAGAACACAAAAGCCCTTTATAGATTGCAGGGATTTTATCTTTTTGTTATCATTAGGCTATTGGAGGACATTATGGAAAGAATCAAAAAACTGAATTGGAAAATTCCCACAATAGCATTCATCATTGTTTTATTGATCTTTCTGGCTTGGGTGTTTTTCAGAACAAAATCGATGACAGTTGCTGAAAATATTCCGGTAACCGCCCTAGAAAAAATGGCTTTAACCGAAGACGAGATCTTAATCCTTAAAGGCGATCAGCTTACAGCTTATAATTACGACAGCAAAGAGATGTGGACAAAGACTGTTGGACTTAAAAATCCGATTATAGCAGCAGGGAAAGACAGAATCTATCTAGGAGAAGACAGAACACTCTTAATTCTCGATAAAAAAGGGGAAGTAAAGAAGCAGCTCGATATTCCTTTGGACTGCAAAGGAATGAAAATCAACAATGAAGGCCTAGTTATACGAAGCGATGTTCGTCAGATTGTCGTAGCAAATGATGAAATCAAATCATCCATCAGCGATGGGAATGTTCGTATGACCGATGGAGCAGTGTCTAAAGATCATGAAAATATCGCTTTTTCCAGTATTGAACTTCGAGACGGCAGAGTTCTATCTCATTTGACATGGACAGATAACGAGGGTGCAGTGCTCAGCAAACAGAGTTTTTTCGATGAAATAGGAGTGTTTTTGAATTTCTTAAAAGACAATGAACTGCTGTTTGCTACAAATGAAAATTTGTATCTTTTAAATGAAGGTATTATCCATAATCAAATTGCCGTTAATTTGATAAAGGGAATAGCAGTATCAGAAGATCGGATATATCTGATGGATTTAGATGATCTAGTTGTTTATGACAAAGACTTCAAACTATTGGACAAGATTGCCTTGAAGAAAGATTATAAAGGAATTGCAGCGGTAAAAGGCGGCATGATTTTATATCATGAAAGCGGCTACGCAGTATATCAAACAGGATCATTAAAGGAAGAGAATTCAGAAAAACCGATTCAAAATGTTGAAGTAATCAATGATCATATTTACTTGATTCATGACGATGCGGTTAGTAGAATCTATTAAGGAGATAATTATGAATAAAATAGATGCAAAAGGACTTTTATGTCCAAAACCAGTAATTTTAACTAAAAAAGCCTTGGAAGAAGCGGAGAACGAAGCGGTAGAAACTACAGTAGACAATGAAGTAGCTGTGGAAAATCTTAAGAAGCTTGCAGAGAGTTTAAAATGCGATTATAAAACAGAGAATTTATCTGAAAATGAATTTCGCGTTACGATTACAAAAAGCGGTTTAGAAGAAAGTGCAGCTGCAGATGAAAAAGAAGGGCCTTTCACCCTTGCGATCTCAAATGAGTTTATGGGTGGAGGAGAAGAAGAGCTTGGAAAGATATTAATGAAGTCTTTTCTTTATACAGTTTCTGAAACAAAACCCTATCCTACAACGATCGTTTTTTACAACAGCGGTGTCCGATTAACAACAGAAGGTTCTGAAAGCTTAGAAGAAATTAAAAAACTAGAGTCTGAAGGGGTAGAAATTATCTCCTGCGGAACTTGCCTTGACTATTATAATTTAAAAGAAAAATTAGAAGTTGGATCTATTTCAAATATGTATACTATTTATGAAAAACTAGCAGTAGAAAAGAATGTGATTATAAGGTAATGGAAGCTTTATTATTAACCTTTCGATCTGTAAATCATACAATGCTTACAGAAAAGACTTTGAAAGAGGAAGATAAAAAGATAAAAGTAATTCCTACCCCTAGACAAATCAGCCAGTCATGCGGTTTAGCTATTATGATGGATATGAGCGAACAGGAAGAAATGATTCAGAGAAAAGATCAAGACCTTCCAATCGCTTATATTTGGAAATATAAACGGGGAGAAGAGGGAGCCTCAGCAGAACAGGTGGGATAATATGAATCTATGGGGACAAATACAGGCTTGGATAACTGAATATATGAAAACGGATAATGGAGATTGGAATTTTCTGGCAAAAATCCTGATTGCATTATTCATCATCGTTGGAGTCCAAATTGTGGTTAAATTGGCTACCCATGGTGTAAATAAATTAATAAAAAGAGATATCCATATTATCAATTATCAAAAGCATAGAACCTTAACAAATATTATGGGAAAGGCTGTAAAAGTATTCTTCTATTTTCTTGCCTTGGTGCAGATTCTTGATTTGTTCGGGGTTCCCACAGGATCGATTATTGCAACAGCAGGGGTCGGAGGTATTGCCATCGGTTTCGGGGCGAAATCCGTAGTAGAAGATATTATAAGCGGTATGTTTATCCTCTTTGAAGACCAATATCGTTTAGGCGATACTGTAGTTATAGACGGTTTTGAAGGGACGATACTGGAGTTTGGACTAAGAACTACAGTTGTCCGAGGATACGACGGATCCCATTATATTATTACAAATGGAGATATTCACTCTCTTGTCAACAGATCGAAAGAAAATCAAAGGGCAAATGTGACAATTCAGATTCCCTATAATACAGATATGGAAGTTGTAAAGGAATTGGTCCAGAATGTGTCGGACCGCTTGGTAGAAGAATTTGATTATATTACGAAAGCGCCTTATTTAGTCGGCGTAACAGCTTCGAACAACCATACAAAAACATTAACCATATGGGGCTGGACAAAGCCGGGAAAACAAGCCAGTTTAGAATTGGAAATCCGGGGAGGCGTTATTGAAGCTTTAGAAGAAAAGGGGATTCAGTTTACAGGGGTTCTAGTAGAGGAGGAGATAAAATGAAATACAAGATCGGCGATATTGTAACCTTAAAAAAAGGACATCCCTGCGGGGAAAATAAATGGGAAATCCTCCGAACAGGTGTAGATATTAAGTTAAAATGTCTCGGCTGCGAAAAAATCGTCTGGCTTTCTCGAATCGACTTCGATAAACGAATCCGAAAAATAAAAGACAGAAATGGCAAGTTTATCAGTATAGTCCATTATCATCCAGAAGAAGAGTAAAAGATGGCGGAACAGCCATCTTTTTTTGAATGAAAATACAGATGGAGGAGTGTATGAATACTAAGACCTATAGATACGAAGCGCGTATAGAAAAGGTACCTGATATTGAGGGAGCTTACGTAAGATTTCCCTACGATATTCGCGAAGAATTTGGCAAAGGAAGAGTAAAAGCAGCAGCTGTTTTTGACGGAGTGCTTTATGAAGGAAGCCTTGTAAATATGGGAATAAAAAATGAAGACGGTTCAGTTTGTTATATTATAGGACTGCCAAAGGATATCCGAAAAAAGATTGGCAAGGAACCGGGAGATGTTGTAAATGTGGAAATAAAGGAAAGAGCTTAAAAATAAAGCGGGGAGAGTGGAGTTGAGGAAGAAAAATGATAAAAAGAATCATTTTTCTTCATAAGATAAGAACAGAACATTTTTGATATCTGTCAAATATCAATGTACTTTAGTAATGTAAAAAAGGTGGAGTTTTTAGATCTCCACCTTTTTTTTCCATCAGATAGCGGAAATTCACGCCAGGTCTTTTGCTGCCTTTGGAACTTTCTTTTTTTACGAAACGAAAGCCTGCACTTTCATATAAAGGCATTACTTTTTCGTTGCCTTCTACTATATCTAATGTATATAATTTATATTTTCCTTCTTCAAAGATCCTTTCGAGCATTTTTTTAGCGATACCATGACCTCTAAATTCTTCCCGTACCGCCACGAATTCCAGATGACCTTGATAAGGAAGAAAGGTCTTCGGACGATGAAATTCAACAGTCAGCAGTTTAGCCGCAACAGAGCCTTTGATAAAACCGAATTCTCTCTTTAAACCATTTTTGGGAACACTTATAGCATAACCGGCGCTGTCGGCAATGCCTATGGTGCCTGCAACTTTATCTTCAATTATGGACACTGTAAACCGTTCCGGGTGTATTCCTTGAAGCAGCAGCGATATGATTGTTGCTTTTGATTCGCATAACATCTTAAAATCTTCATAGAAAGCTTCATAGAAAACTTCTGTTATTACTAGCTTCTGCTATTACTTCTGCTATTCCAGCTAGATCTGTTGGAGTTCCTCTTCGTATATTTATTTCATATCTTGTCCCCTGTTCTTCTTTTTAAGTATTCATACCCTTTTCAATATACTCATAATAATTTAGATAAAATATGATTGTATAAACTCTGAAAATCTGCAAGTACTTATCATCTATAACTTGAAGGCAGGAGCAAAGGATCCTATAATAAGTATAAATTAAGAATTAAGAAGCCGGGGGATATGTTTTCATTTCTGCAATAATTTTTTATTACCTGTCTTCTTTAATTCAAGTATTTACATATTAAAAAAGGAGAAAAGACATGGATCACAATGTAAATAATGAAAACATTGAACTGTTTTCATGGAACGGCAAACCTTCTCTTGGAAAGACTATTCCCATCTCGTTACAGCATATTTTCACAATGCTTGCGGGAAATGTAACTCCTGCAATTATTATCGCAGGTACAATGGGTATGACTCCAGAAGAAAGTACAACACTTCTTCAAGCTTCTATGCTTGCCGCTGCTATCGCAACCTTCATTCAGGTAATCGGCGTATGGAAATTTGGAGCGAGACTACCGATTATTATGGGGATCAACTTTTATTTTGTTCCCGTAGTTATCGCATTAACAGAGCAGTTTGGAATATCGGCGATGTTTGGAGCACAGATTATAGCAGGGGTAGCAACAATAGCCTTTGGAGGATTTGTTAGAACGATTCGAAACTTATTCCCGGCAGTTGTAACAGGAACTACAGTACTTACCATCGGGGTTTCCCTATTCCCGGTAGCAGTAAATTATATGGCAGGAAATGCCGGAACGCCAGGTTTCGGTTCTATGCAGAACTGGGCAGTTGCTATAGCGACTTTAGCAGTGGTACTTATTGTTGACCAGTTTGGAAAAGGCTATATTAAAGTATTAGGCGTTATGATGGGGATGCTGGCAGGATATGCTCTTGCCTTTGTACTAGGAATGGTTGATCTGTCTGGAATAGGCGGGGCTGGACTTATACAGATCCCAACGCTTTTCCCATTTGGCTTAACTTTTCCGCCTCAAGCAATATTAACATTAGTAATTATGTTTGTTATTACTTCTATTGAAAATATCGGGGATATTTCCTCTACGACAATCGGCGGACTTGACCGTGAAGCCACAACAGACGAGCTTTCCGGCGGCATTATGGGAAATGGATTAGCCTCCGTAATCAGTACGCTTTTTGGCGGACTTCCAACAGCTACATTCAGTCAAAACGTAGGTGTTGTAGCGATGACAAAAGTAATCGCAAAGCCGGTATTTATAGGCGCTGCAGTATTAATGCTTATAGCAGGTTTCTTACCTGTATTTTCACAATTACTATTATCAATTCCTTATCCTGTTATAGGAGGAGCAACTGTTTCTGTATTCTCTATGATTACTGTAAATGGTATCCGTCTATTATTGGGAACTGAACTTAATAATAGAAATGCAGCGATAATCGGTTTATCTTTAGCGATGGGTATTGGTATAACCGGTACTCAAGGATCTATAGGCGGATTCCCGGAAGCCTTTGTAACATTCTTAGGCGGATCATCCGTAATCTTAGCAACACTTGTTGCTTTTATATTAAACTTGGTACTTCCAGGAAGAGAAAAACCCAAAGTGGAATAAACTCTATCTCCTAGATCATCCGCTGCCCTGAAAAATAAAATGATGTCCTTCGTTTTGTATAAAGGGCGGCTCTCTTCCTGATTTACAAATTTCTACAGGATTTGTAAATATGATATAATAAAATAAAACACAGAAAAAGAGAGCGTAATTTCTTAATAAGAATAATTTTACGAAAGACTCTTGCTGTAAAAAGACGCTCGAAAGAGCGTCTTTTTCTATGGTTATATTTACATAAAGATAGGGGAGAGAGTTATGGAAAAAATTGCAGGTTTAATACCGGCTGCCAGCAAGCAGGCCGCGTTTCCCACAACGGAAATCGGGGGAATTACTGCTTTAAAGAGATTGGTTTTAACGATGAATAAATGTGGAATATGGCCGATTTTAGTGGTCACAGGATTTTACGAGATAGAAGTAAAGGCAGAATTAATGGATCAAGGAGTTATCTTTATACAAAACGATGATAATGATTATCCTTCTTTGTTTTCATCTATTAAAATAGGGCTCGAATATCTGGAAGATAAATGCGATGCTGTTTTGATGGCTCCGGTGAATGTCCCAATGTTTAAGGCTTCTACTGTTCAAAGATTAATCGAAACCAAAGGTGAAATTATCAATCCTTCTCTAAATAAAAAATCAGGACATCCTGTTTTAATACGAAAGAAAGCGATTCCAGAGATATTAGAAGCAGAGGACCGGGAAGAAGGACTTCGAAGAGTGCTCCGGGGAATGGGAGAAAGAAGGCGGTTTGTAGAAGTAGAAGATGAAGGAGTCTTATACACCATTCACGAACCGGAAAAACTAGAACCCTTGGCAGAAGATCATAATAAAGAGCTTCTTCAGCCGGATCTTCGGATTATGATACAAAAAGATACGGTGTTTTTTGACCGAAGAACTAGACTTTTGCTTGAACAGATCCAGGTAATTCATTCCGTTCAAGGAGCCTGCAAAAGCATGTCTCTTTCCAAAAGCAAGGCTTGGAAAATGATTAATGAATTAGAACGGCAAATGGGGTATCAAATAGTTGCAAGACGCCATGGAGGGGCTTACGGCGGTAAAACATTATTAACAGAAAAGGGGCAGAAGCTCTTAGAAGAATATAAGAAAATGGAAGAGCGTATTTTCGATGATGTACGGGTTGAATTCGACCGTTTCTTAAAGGCCATCGATCATCAGGAATAAAAAAACTCTTCCTAAAAAATAAGGAGAGAATATGGAAAAAAGACTGCAGGAAGAAATTCAAAAAGCAAGAGGGCTTGAAAAAGCCGAAAAAGTTTATGTGAACGGAAAAGTAGTCAATGTTTTTACTTCAGAAATAGAAGAGATTTCAATCGCGGTAGACAAGGGTAAAATTATAGGTTTAGGCGACTATGAAGGAGAAGAAGTTATCGACCTAGAGGGGAAATATGTTGTTCCGGGTCTTATCGACAGCCATGTTCATATTGAATCTTCTATGACAACGCCGAAAGCTTTTTCGGAGATTTTGTTAAAACATGGAGTGACTACAATCATTGCCGATCCTCATGAAATAGCAAACGTTAAAGGGATAGAAGGGATAAAATTTATGCTGGAAGAATCAAAGGATGTTCCAGTGGATATGTATTTTATGCTTCCCAGCTGTGTTCCTTCAGGAGATTTCGAAACAGCAGGAGCTGTACTTGGGGCGGAGGAGCTTGAAGAATTAATCGAGGATAAAAAGGTATTAGGATTAGGAGAGCTGATGAATTTTCCAGGTCTTCTTGCAGGAGATAAAGATGTGCTTAAAAAAGCGGCGCTTGCAGAAGGAAAGATTATAGACGGACATGGCCCAGGGCTAGTTGGGAAGGATCTAAATGCCTATATTTTAGCAGGTGTGAAAACAGATCATGAATGTTCAACGGAAGAAGAGATGAAAGAACGCCTCCGACGAGGGATGATTGTTCAGATTCGAGAAGGTTCAGCTACAAAAAATATTGAAGCATTGATTCCAGTGGTTAACAAAGAGAATTTGAGCAGAATAGTTTTTTGTACTGACGATAGAGACCCAGAAGATCTAATTAGAGAAGGAAGCATCGACAACAATATTCGAAAATCTGTATCTTTAGGATTGGATCCTATCGATGGAATCAAGATGGCAACCATTAATCCTGCATCTGTTTATGGATTGAACAATAAAGGAGCTATTGCTCCAGGCTATGAGGCTACGTTTTTTACAGTGGATAATCTAAAGGATTTTCAGATACAGGATCTTTTTGTTAAAGGCGAAAAGAAGGTTTCTGAGGGAGAATTAAAAGAAAATATATTCAAAGGAAAAGAGTATATCAAAGAATTAGGCAATACAGTTCGTCTGCCTGAATTAACAATAGAAGATTTAGAAATTAAAATCACTGGAGAAAAAGCGAATATTATCGAGCTGGTTTCTCAAAACATTACGACAACCCTTGTGAAAGAAAATGTTGGAGAACCGGGAGAAATTTTCGTTCCTTCGAAAGAATATTCTAAGGTTGCTGTTATTGAACGCCATAATGCAACCGGCAATAAAGCCTTAGGAATTTTAAAAGGGTATGGAATTACAGGCGGTGCCGTTGCCCAGACCATAGCTCATGACAGCCATAATCTGATTTGCATCGGGGATAATGACGAGGATATGTATCAAGCCATTCGGGAAATCGAGAAAATGGGCGGAGGACAAGCCATTGTTTCCAAGGGAGAAATTTTAGCTGAAATGCCTCTTCCAATCGGCGGAATAATGAGCGACTTAAGTGTGGTGGAAACAGCAGAGAATCAGAAAAAAATGTTTGAAGCTGCGAAAAATTTAGGTATTAACGAAGATGTAGCGCCTTTTATGACATTAGGATTTATGAGCTTGGCCGTTATACCTGAAGTGAAGTTAACGGATAAGGGACTTATTGACACCCTTCATTTCAAAGAAATACCATTATTCGAATAAAGAAAGGGAAACGTATATACGTTTCCCTTTTAAAATAAAACAAAAAGGGAATATAATATTTGACAAAGATAAGAAGGAATGATATTATACATACTAATCAGGTAGGATATATAGGTTATATCTCTAAGGGATACTTGACAACTAGGAGTTCATCCTGCATAATAAAACATATATAAACGAGCGGAAAGGTAGGGAATAAGAATGGGTAAAGTATATAAAAATGTTACAGAACTAATCGGAAATACACCAATTGTAGAGTTAAGCAATTTAGAGGAAGAATTAGGTTTAGAGGCCCGTGTTCTAGTAAAATTAGAATATTTAAATCCAGCAGGCAGTGTGAAGGATCGTATTGTAAAATCTATGATCGAAGAGGCGGAAAAATCTGGCAAAATAAAAGAAGGTGCTGTGCTTATTGAGCCGACTTCAGGAAATACCGGAATCGGACTTGCAGCAGTCGGAGCCAGCAAAGGATATCGTGTTATCCTTACAATGCCTGAAACAATGAGTGTTGAAAGAAGAAATATATTAAAAGCCTACGGAGCCGAAGTTGTATTGACTCCAGGGGATAAAGGAATGAAAGGAGCTATTGCAAAAGCAGAAGAGCTTCAAAAAGAGACAGAAAACAGCTTTATTCCAGCCCAATTCGACAATCCTGCAAACCCTGCAGTTCACAAAGCGGCAACTGGACCGGAGATTTGGGAAGATACAGAGGGAGAGGTAGATTACTTTATTTCTGGAATCGGAACAGGCGGAACGATTACAGGAACTGGAGAGTATTTAAAATCTAAAAAATCCGATATCAAAATTATCGCAGTGGAACCTACAGACTCCCCGGTGTTATCGAAAGGAGAATCTGGATCTCATAAGATTCAAGGAATCGGAGCGGGCTTTGTTCCAACAGTATTAAATGAAGACATCTACGATGAAGTCATTACTGTAGAAAACGAAGATGCCTTTGAAACTTCTAAGCTTCTTACAAAAAAAGAAGGAATCTTAACAGGAATTTCTTCTGGTGCAGCATTATGGGCAGGAATAGAAATTGCGAAAAAACCGGAAAATAAAGGAAAAACAATTGTTGTTATTCTTCCAGATTCTGGCGACCGTTATTATTCCACACCTTTATTTGAGGATTAAGAACATATACAAAAAAGAAATTTTCATGATATGATTATCTTTAGAAAAACCAGTATGAATAGGAATAGGAGTATATTATGAAATTTTCAAAAAAAAGCAGATACGGTATCATCGCTTTGATTGACTTATCTTCCCGTTCGAAAGAAGATCCGATTTCTTTAAGCAGCATTGCTGAAAGAAATCGGATCTCTCTGCAATATTTAGAACAGATATTTGCCAGTTTAAGAGTGGCGGGTATTGTAAGGAGTATCAAAGGTCCTCAGGGAGGCTATCTCCTCAATCATAAAGCAGAAGAGATAACAGCGGCCTCTATTATAGAAGCGACCGATGGAGGATATCATTTAGAGGATGAAGAAATTCCCGAAGACGGAAAAACCTACGGAATTTTAAAAACACTTCAACATGAAATTATCGACAAAGTAAATAATGAGCTCGATGAGCTTTTGATGAATTTAACTTTAGCCGATTTAGAAAAAGAATATTCCACTTATAGGGAATATGGTCAAAATATGTACTATATATAAAAAGACTGTCCCGTGTCTTATGCGTCGGGACAGTCTTTTTTTATAAAAAAGGAGATTATTATGGGACATCATATAGAAACAAAATGCATTCACAGAGAAGGAGAAGAAGTACATCCATATGGGTCTGTAACCGTTCCGATTTATCAGACGGCAACCTTCTACCATCCAGGTCTTGGACATTCCACAGGTTATGACTATACAAGAGAATCAAACCCGACTCGGACAGAACTTGAAAAGATCGTTTCCGGTCTTGAAAATGCAGTGGATACGGTAGCCTGTTCTACAGGGATGGCGGCGATGGGACTTCTGCTTGAATTATTTGAAGAGGGCGATCATATCATCTGTACAGAGGATCTATATGGCGGATCTGTACGGATTTTTGAAACTGTGGGAGAAAAAAGAGGGTTAGAGTTTTCTTATATAGGTACTTCAGATATAGAACAGGTGAAGAAGAATATTAAAGAAAACACGAAAGCTCTTTATATTGAAACCCCCAGCAATCCGACGATGGCGGTTACAGATTTAAGAAAAATCGGTGAAATTGCAAAAGAGAAAGATCTTTTATTTATAGCAGACAACACCTTTTTATCACCTTATTTTCAAAACCCTTTAGATTTAGGCGCAGATCTTGTTGTCCATAGCGGTACGAAGTTTTTAGGCGGCCATAATGATACTTTAGCAGGTTTCCTATGTACATCAAGAGAGGATTTGGCAGAGAAGATTCGGTTCTTGTATAAAACCATCGGCTGCTGTCTTTCTCCATTCGATAGTTTTCTCTTAATAAGAGGCATCAAGACTTTATCGGTCCGTATGGAACGCCAGCAGGAAAATGCAGCTAAAATTGTCCAGTGGCTTTTAAAGCAGAAAAAGGTAAAAAAAGTTTATTATACAGGATTAGAGGATCATCCGGGATACGAAGTGAACAAAAGCCAAGCTCGAGGAGCGGGCTCTATGATTTCTTTCAAAGTGGATTCGCCAGAGACTGCAAAACAGATGCTTGAAAGAGTAAATATTATTACCTATGCAGAAAGCCTTGGGGGAGTAGAAACCTTATTCACTTATCCGATGCTTCAGACCCATGGAGATGTACCTGTCGAGACAAGAGAGCGCTTAGGAATAACAGAAGACTTTTTAAGGCTTTCGATAGGAATTGAAAATGTAGAAGACTTGATAGCGGATTTGGAACAAGCGATAAGATAGAGGTGGCTATGAAATATAATTTTGATGAAATTATAGACAGAAAAGGAACAAATTGTTTGAAATACGATTTCGCTTCGGAAAGAGGAAAACCGGAAGGGGTTCTTCCTTTGTGGATTGCGGATATGGATTTTAAAGCACCAGATATCGTACTAGAGAGATTATCAGAAATCGTAAACCACGGGATATTCGGCTATTCTGATTCAAAAGAAGATTATTTCCTAGTGTTAAAGAACTGGTTTGAAAAAAAGTTTGGGTGGAAAGTGAAGGAAGAGTGGCTGGTTAAAACCCCTGGAATTGTCTTTGCTATCGCGGCTGCCATCCATGCCTTTACAAAGGAAGGAGACGCTGTTCTTATCCAGCAGCCGGTGTATTATCCTTTCAGCGAAACGATTCTCGACAACAAAAGAAAACTTGTAAACAGTCCTTTAATAAGAACAGGAGATCGTTACGAAATAGATTTTGAAGATTTTGAAGAAAAGATTATTCAAGAACAAGTAAAACTTTTTATATTCTGCAGCCCCCACAATCCGGTAGGGAGAGTCTGGGAAAAAGATGAACTTAAGAGGATCGGGGAGATCTGCCTAAAGCATGGGGTGATCGTTGTAAGCGATGAGATTCACAGCGATTTTGTTTATCCTGGGCATCAGCATACTGTGTTTGCTTCTTTATCCAAAGAAATTTCCGATATTACGATAACATGTACAGCTCCCAGCAAAACCTTTAACATAGCAGGTCTTCAAATATCGAATATTTTTATCGAAAACCCGGTCCTTCGAGAAAAAGTCAAAAAGGCCATTGCACAAACAGGGTACAGCCAAGTCAATCAGATAGGGCTTGCTGCCTGTCAGGCTGCCTATGAAGGCGGAGAAGAATGGCTGGAGGAATTAAAAGAGTATTTAGCAGGAAATATCGAATATACGAGAGCCTTTTTAAAAGAGCATCTTCCAAAAATCACATTGATTGAGCCGGAAGGAACTTATCTTTTATGGCTGGATTTCAAAGCCTATAATCTGACGGAAGAAGAAAGAGAAGAGCTGATTGTAAATGAAGCAGGTCTTTGGCTTGACAGCGGATCTATGTTTGGACCGGATGGGGAAGGCTATGAAAGAATCAATATCGCCTGTCCTAGGGAAACTTTAAAAAAAGCTCTTTATCAGCTGAAAGAAGTGTTTTCGAAATATTAAAATCCCTTTGACAAATATTTTTGATTTTGATAAACTGAGCAAGCCAAAAAAACAAATAACGCGTATAATGGATCAGCGTAGAACTTCTTTGAGGTTTTACGCTTTTTTTATGCAAAGAAGAGAAGAATGGAATACTATTTAACATTACCAAGAAACAAGAAAGAAATGGCTGTATTTATGGGGATTATTTCACTGATATCTGTAAATATTATCGCACCGTTAATTACCTGCTTTGAAATCGGGTTTTCATGGAAGGCATGGAAAGATGTGATGAGCCTGCTTCCTGTTTTATGGCTGCGGTAATTGCCTTTGTCTTGATCACCCACGGTCTCGCTGACTTTTTAACAAAAAGAATTGTTAGTCCAAAGGACAGCTTTAATGCAGCTATCATTATTAATACACTGTGTTCAGTCTTTTTAATGTCGATCTGTATGACTATAGCTGGAGCGTGGATTGGAAGCGGACAAATCAGCATAAAACCGATCTATCACTTTTTCTATAAATGGCCAAGAAATTTTGCCATTGCTTTCGAGGTGGAAATCTTTATCGCACAGCCCATAGCCCGCTTCGTTATGATAAAGATACATCGCTTTCAGGAAATACAAGAAAAAGCAGGCGGAAAGGAAGGAATCGTCTAACAGTAAAAAGGGAGGAAATCCCTTTTTTTATTTGCATAAATTAGATATTCAGAATGTGAACTTTATGCTAAACTAGTACCTAGGAGGTGCGAAATGTTTATACGTAAAGTCTTACAAAATCTACAAGTATCCATACCGCTTTTAGAAACGATCATTGCTGCAATCGTTCTTTTCGGGGTTCTGCTAGGTCTTCCAGATCTGTTTAAATATATCGTTCAGATTGTTGCGAGTCCAGAAGGGCTGAGCTATACCCTATTCAACGACTTTTTAAAGCATACATTGATGATTGTTGTAGGAATAGAGCTTGCAATTATGATTTTAAACCACTCCCATGAAGCGATCTTAACATTGGTTCTGTTTGTTATCGCTCGTAAGATGCTGGTTTATGCAGAAACAATGACCGATATTTTAATGGGAACATTATCTATAGCCGTTGTCCTGCTTCTAATGAAGATGCTGCTAAATGATGGTAAAATGCTGGCGCGTTTCGACAATATCTATTCTGTAAACTTGCCAATCGAAAGGCTGAAAGATCAATATCATATCGACTTACATACAAATAAAAAAACACTTATTGGTCTACTCTTCGAGCTTTCGCAAAAATACGACCGCCCTCTTGTAAAAGGGGCTACTTTTAAAGTGGAAGATTATTATCTGATCGTAGAGCGGGTGGAAGATGGTTTAATCAGCAAGGTAAAAATCGAGAAAATGGGACATCAGTATAATACTGATAGTATCGATGAAGTGTATAACCGCCATAAAACTGCAAAAGATGCACTGCTTGAAGATTATGAACTAGAAGCACAAGAAAATCAAAAAAAAGAAAAGGAAGATTAATTCCTTTTCTTTTTTTATTAAAATATTACAAAAAAGTCAAAAATACTATTGCAATCCATAGAAAAAGAGAGTATACTATAAGTAGGTCAAAGATAGTCAAAAAAAGAGGTGAAGAATTTGGAATATAAAGATTATTATGAGATTCTTGGAGTCGATAAAAAGGCTTCGGAAAGCGAAATAAAAAAAGCATATCGTTCTTTAGCGAAAAAATATCATCCGGATCTCCATCCAGATGATGAAGATGCTGCAAATAAATTTAAAGAAGTAAGCGAAGCCTATGAAGTGTTGTCTGACAAAGAAAAAAGAGAACAGTACGATAATTTCGGCTCCAGCTATAATTTCTCTCAAGGTCAAAATTTCGACCCAAATCAGTATGGTTATGATTTTAGCGATTTTGGTTTTGGCGGAGACGGGGGATATAGTTATACTTACTCTACTGGATCCGAGGGCGGAGCAGACTTCTCAGATTTCTTCAATGCCTTTTTTGGAGGGAGAAATCGACAAAGTTCTGGATTTTCAGGCTATGGCAGACAACAAAGCCCTAGACAAAAGTATCAGTCCGAGATATCCATTAGTTTGAAGGAAGCTTATGACGGAGGTACAAGAGATTTAAATCTTAATATCAACGGCGAAAATAAGACAGTTCCTTTAAAAATTCCAGCAGGAATTCTACCTGGCAAAAAAATAAAAATCAAAGGCGAAAAATTTGGATTAGCCGGCGACCTATTAATAAAAATCAATGTAATTGATGAAAAAAATACGTTAAAAGGATTAGATATTATAAAGAGCACAGCTGTTTACCCTTGGGAAGCGGCTTTAGGATCAAAAAAAGTCGTAGAAACTCTAGAAGGAAAAATTAAAGTCAATATCCCTAAGGGAATACAAAGCGGAAAGAGAATCAGAGTTCCGAAGAAGGGATTCCGCGATATGAAGAAAAATCAAGGGGATTTGTTTTTAGAAATTCAAATACAAAACCCGGAACATATTACGGAAGAACAAGAAGAACTATTCAAGAAGCTACAGGACACTGTATCATAAGAAATAACCCTTGAAGGTAAGCCTTCGAGGGTGTATACTGATTTAAAAGTCAGAGAAAGTCTAAAATAAAAGGAGAATAATATATGGATTTAAACAAATTTACAAAAAAATCAATAGAAGCCATTCAAGAAGCACAAAATATAGCCATTAAAAACGGCAATCCAGATGTAAATGATGTCCATTTACAATACGCTCTTGTTTCGGATATCGAAGGAGTTATATACAAATCATTAACACATGAACATGTTGATGTAAAAGCTTATGTAGAAGAATTAAGAAAAAGCTTGGAAGCAATGCCTTCCCAAGACGGCAACAGTAACATTTACCCTTCTACCGTTTTCCAAAGAATACTATTAAAAGCGGAAGATGAAGCGAACGCTATGGGGGATGAGTATGTATCTGTAGAGCATATCTATATGGCTTTATTAAAAGAAAAAAATGTGCCATCTAAATATATTTTAGATAAATACAGTATCAGTTTGAAAGGATTTAAAGAAGGGTTGAAAAAAGTAAGAGGAAATCAAAAAGTGGATTCCGATGATCCAGAAAGCACCTATGAAGCTTTGGAAAAATACGGAAGAGATTTAACGGAGGAAGCCAGAAAAGGAAAACTCGATCCTGTTATCGGAAGAGATGAAGAAATCAGGCACTGTATTCGAATTTTATCTCGTAGAACAAAAAACAACCCTGTTCTTATCGGAGAGCCCGGTGTAGGTAAAACTGCAGTAGTAGAAGGTTTAGCTCAAAGAATTGTGAAAAACGATGTGCCGGATAACTTAAAAGACAAAACAATCTTTGCGTTAGACTTGGGTTCTCTTTTAGCCGGTGCGAAGTTTAGAGGACAGTTTGAAGAACGATTAAAAGGCGTATTAAAAGAAATTCAAGAGTCTGAAGGCGGTATTATCCTATTTATCGACGAGCTTCATACTTTAGTAGGTGCAGGAAAGACAGATGGAGCGATGGACGCATCCAATATGTTAAAACCAATGCTTGCAAGAGGAGAACTTCATACAATCGGTGCGACAACTCTTGATGAATACAGACAATATATCGAGAAAGATGGAGCTTTAGAAAGACGTTTCCAAAAAGTCATGGTTCAAGAACCGACTGTGGAAGATACTATATCCATCTTAAGGGGAATTAAAGAGCGTTATGAAATTCATCATGGAATCCGAATTTCCGACAATGCAGTTATTGCGGCAGCGACACTTTCAGACCGCTATATAACAGACCGTTTCTTGCCGGATAAAGCTATCGACTTAATGGACGAAGCTTCTGCTATGGTAAGAACTGAAATAGACTCTATGCCAAGCGAGCTAGACGAGAAAAACAGAAGAATTCTTCAGCTGGAAATTGAAAGAGCAGCTCTTAAGAAAGAAGAAGACGAGCTAAGCAAAAAACGATTAGAGGAACTTGAAAAAGATCTTCAAGATTTGAAAAATGAATATGACGCAGAGTACAATACTTGGAAAGAGCAAAAGGAAAGTATCGATGCAGTCAAAGAAATCAAATCTGAAATCGACGGCATAAAGATCGAAATGGAAAAAGCGGAAAGAACTTATGATTTTGAAAAACTTTCCCAGTTAAAATACGGAAAACTTCCTGAATTAGAAGGAAGATTAAAAGAAGCGGAACAAAAAAGCCAAGAAGAAACTTCTATGCTGAAAGAAGAGGTTACAGAAGAAGAAATCGCAGAAGTTGTTTCTAAGTGGACAGGGATCCCTGTTACAAAACTTGTGGAAACAGAAAGAGAAAAAATTCTCCGCATGGACGAAACACTTCACAAAAGAGTTATCGGTCAAGACGAAGCAGTCGATGCAGTAGCAGATGCGATTATCCGTGCAAAATCTGGGCTTAAAGATATGAATCAGCCGATAGGATCCTTTATATTCTTAGGGCCTACAGGAGTTGGTAAAACAGAACTTGCTAAGGCTATCACTCAAACTATGTTTGATGATGAAAAGCATATGATCCGTATTGATATGAGTGAATATATGGAAAAATACACTGTGTCAAGACTTATCGGAGCAGCACCGGGATATGTAGGTTATGAAGAAGGAGGACAGCTTACAGAAGCTGTACGAAGAAACCCTTATTCTGTAGTGCTTTTCGATGAAATCGAAAAAGCTCATCCCGATGTCTTCAACATTCTTCTTCAAGTACTGGATGATGGACGTTTAACCGACAACCAAGGAAGAACAGTAGACTTTAAAAATACAATTATCATTATGACTTCGAATATCGGCTCCCAATTCTTGATCGATGGAATTACAGAAGAAGGAGAAATAGAAGAAAGTGCAAGAGTTCAGGTTGAAGAACAATTAAAAAGATCTTTCAAACCAGAGTTCTTAAACAGAGTGGATGATATCGTAATGTTTAAGCCTTTATCTGAAGAACAAATCTATGAAATCATCGACAAATATATCGACATGATACAAGTCCGCCTTGAAGAAAGACAAATTAAGATTGAACTTGAAAAAGATGCAAAAGAGCTTATCTTAGCAAGAGCATACAATGTTCAGTACGGTGCAAGACCTGTAAAAAGATATGTTGAAAAACATGTAGAAACAGAACTTGGACGAATGATCTTAAAAGGCGAAATCGGCGAAAAAGATACTGTAAAAATAACAACAGAAAATGGACAGCTAAAGTTTAGTGTCAGTGAAAAGTAGGAAATAGGATTTAGGGGCTAGGTTATAGGGAAAGTAGAAACAAGAAGCGTGTTTCGTTTGTATCATGAAAGACTTAAGCATAATCTGTTTCTAAATATATTGAATTACCATAAAACCTCTCGTTTGTCGGGAGGTTTTTTTGTTGCGTAAAGTAGGAAATAGGTTATAGGGAGTAGATTATAGGGAAAGTAGAAACAGGGTGCGTGTTTCTTCTGATTTATTTGGTAATACATAAGAAAAGAGATGTTCTTCACTTTTCTACCTCTAGTTCTTTTGTAAAAGCAGTTGTTTTTCCTTTTAGTCTGTCTTATACTGAAGATAATAATCATTTATTTCGAGGAGGGAAGTATGAGTACAGTTATTAAGAATATTTCTACAGTGGTTACCTGCGATGACAAGGATCAAGTGTTTGACAATATAGATATTAAAATTGAAGAAGGGATTATCACGGAAATAGGCGAATGTTTAGAAGGGGATGAAGTGATTGATGGAAAAAACAAAATACTCTATCCCGGCCTTGTGAATACCCATCATCATTTTTATCAGATGTTTACTAGAAATCTTCCGCAAGTTCAAAACATGGAGCTTTTTCCATGGCTTAAAACTTTGTATGAGATTTGGAAAAATTTGGAGAGGGATACGATTTACAATAGCTCCCTTGCGGCGATGGGAGAGTTGATGAAACATGGCTGTACGACTGCTTTCGATCATCATTATGTTTTTCCAAAAGATGGTGTTGGCTTTATCGAAGCTCAGTTTGAGGCGGCGAAGGACCTTGGAATGCGGTTTACTGCTTCTAGAGGAAGTATGGACTTAAGTGTAAAAGACGGTGGACTTCCTCCGGATACTGTCGTTCAGTCTGTAGACGAAATTTTAAAAGATTCCCAAAGACTGATTGAGAAATATCATAATAAAAACGATATGCAGGGAATTGTTCTAGCGCCTTGTTCGCCTTTTAGTGTAACAGGAGATCTTATGAGGGAGTCTGCCCTTCTTGCAAGAGAGTATGGGGCAAGACTTCATACCCATTTAGCTGAAACAAAGGACGAAGAAACATTCACCTTAGAAAAGTTCGGCATGAGGCCTTTAGAATATATGGATTCATTAGGCTGGTTGGGAAGCGATGTCTGGTATGCCCACGGGATTCATTTTAATGAGGAAGAATTGAAAGTTCTCGCACAGACGAAGACAGGAGTCTGCCATTGTCCGATATCGAATATGAAGCTCTCTTCTGGAGTAGCGAGAATTTCTGAGATGCTGGAGCTGGGTGTTCCAGTAGCGTTGGGGGTCGATGGAAGTGCCAGCAACGACGGCTCAAATCTCTTGGAAGAAATTAGAGCTTCTTTCCTTCTTCATAGGCTTCATTCCAGTGGAAAAGCACCCACAGGTTACGATATTTTAAAAATCGCCACAAGAGGCGGAGCGAAAGTTTTAGGCCGAGAGGATATCGGAAGTATTGAAGTCGGTAAAAAAGCAGATCTCTTTATGATTCAAAAAAGCCAGCTGGGTCTTGCAGGAGCCCTTGAGGATCCAAAATCCTTCTTGGGGACAGTGGGATATACAGGAGAGGTGGATATTTCTATGATTAACGGCGAAGTAGTAGTAGAAAAGGGAAGGCTTGTAAAAATCGACGAAGAGAAAATTACCGAAAAAGTGTTTCTGTCTGCAGAAAAACTATTAACCGCTCTTTAGTATTAACTTTATAAAGAACTGTTTTAATTAAGGATAATAAGAGGCGGAAAGGATGGACAACATCATAAAGAGTATTATTCTATATGCAAGCTATTATGGTACAAGCAAAGCCTATGCTGAAAAATTAGGACAGATGACGGATATAAAGGTTGAGAATCAAAAAGATTTTAATCGGTATTCTGATTATGATCGTTTTATCTATATCGGCGGACTTTATGCAGGGAAGATCAAAGATCTATCTCAATTTTTAAAGAAAGCTGGGGAAAAGGAAGTCTATATTATTACAGTTGGGATGGGCAATCCGGAGGATGCCGAAACGGTAAGAATCAGAATGAAGCAGCTGAAAAGCCAGCTTGGAAATAGAGTTATCGGTGAAGACAAGATCTTTCATTTAAATGGAGCCATGGACTATGATAGAATGTCGACTATTCATCGTCTTATGATGAAGGGGTTCTGTTTTGCATTAAAGAAAAAGCCCATTGAGAAAAGAAGCGAAATGGATCAGGATATTATCGACAGTTATAATAAAAGCATCGACTATAAGAATTTTGAGGATTTAGAAAAAATAAAAGAAGCCCTGTCAAAATAGGACTTCTTAACGAGTTTCTGAAATTTTGTGAAGTTTATCGGCGAGTTCCTCGGATAATACATTTTCATCTCCGAAAAAATGGAAATTTATAATACACCGTTCTTTTAAATATTCTTCAACAGCAGGAGGCACTGAATCTTTTTTAGTAAAAAGGATCGGTGCTTTTTTGTTTAAAGAAAGCATAGGAGCATTAACGGAATCTTCCACATAGGAAGGGTTAATTATGATAAATTTCGACGCCTCCGGGAAATATCTTTTTGCCAATAGAACAGACAGTTCGTAACAGTCCTTTCCTTTGACCCATTCAACCTCGATGCCTTTACCTTTAAGCTGTTTTTCGATAGCGGAAGAAAGATGATCTTCTGTACTTATAAGAAGAGCTTTGCCGATATCGTTTTTCGCTATAAGTTTGTTCACTTCAGAAGGCAGGGTGTCTTTTTCGGAATAGAAAAAAGGGGACTCTTCCATAGCTGCTGCGATTGTTCCCATTAATAGATCCGGATTGGAATCTAAACTTGAAATCGTTATTTGGCTTTTCATAATTTCTCCTTTCTTAATCTTGTAAACAATTCGTATATTTTAAGTATAACATCTAGAGAGAAATATGGGTAGAATAGTATAGAGGTGTAATATGGACTGGACAGTAAAAGCACAAAACGGAATTTTTACAACAGAATTAAAAGAAGTTTCTTGTTTTCGAAGTATTCCTTATGCCGAGTCTACTGCAGGGAAAAACAGATGGAACTATCCTTTGCCGAAAGAGTATCAAGGAGAAAAAGAAGTGAAAGAAATGGGCAATATTTGCCCTCAGGAAACAAGAGGCTATCCTAAAGGAGAAGACTGCCTGAACTTAACCATATGGACGAAAAAAGGCTGGAAGAAAAAGCCGGTCTTTCTCTTTATACACGGAGGTTCCTTTGTAGCCGGATCCAGCCAAGACCCGAATTTAGACGGAGAGATTCTTGTGGATCGTGAAGAGTTTGTAATGGTAAGTATAAATTATCGTCTAGGTGTCTTCGGATTCGTGGATTTTTCTTTTTTAGGAGAAGAATTTAAAAGAAATCCAGGGTTTTATGATGCGGCAGAAGCTTTACGCTGGGTTTATCATAATATAGAAGCTTTTGGCGGAGATCCGAAGAAGATTGTTATAGCGGGGCAGTCTGCAGGAGGAACCATCGTCTCTGCCCTTTTAACGGTTGAAGAAATCAATAAATATATTTATAAAGCTGTTATTTTAAGCGGAGTCCCCACAGGGATACATACTTGTGAAGCCTCTGAAGAAGTCGGCAGGAAGTATCTTGAATATATGAATATTACGACAAAAGAAGAGCTCAGGAATTTAACACAAAGGCAGATTGCAGACAGCCAGATGCCTTTTTCGAAAAAGACGGGATATGGAATCAATACCTATCAGCTGGCAATAGATAATTATTATATAAAAGAACCTCCTATCCAAGCCATCGATAATATCGTAAAAAGAATTCCTCTCTTGATGGGCAGCACAAAGGGGGAAATTGACTCGATAAAATATCCTTATATATTAGATCAGTGGAATTTAAAGGATACATTAAGCTATTTAAAGAAATTGGAAGAAGGAAGCCGTAAAGAAAGAAATAAACTTTATTGGAAAAAGTACGGCTTAAGATGGAAAGATCATTATTATTCTGATTTAGTGATCCGAATTCCCGGAATCTGGTATGGAGAGAAATATTCTGAGAAAAATCCCTTGTGGTACTATCGCTTCGATTATGTCTGGACCTTGCCTTTGTTAGGGCTGATGGGTGCTTATCATTCTTCGGAGCTTAACTATCTCTTTTCCTCCTATGACTGGATCTTGGGAGGGAAGTTTCGTTTGCCTTGGGATAAGAAAAATGGAGACATCGTCAGCCGGAACTTTCAAAATATTATCGGCGATTTTGTTTATGATGGAAAGTTAAAGTGGAATCCTTGGGAAGAGGACTTTCCATATCTAAGTATCGGAAAGAAACAAAAAGAATTGTACTTTTCAAAGAAAATCATCGATTCTTGGAAAACAGGAGGCTATTATAAAATAGCCCACGATCCGAATGTTTGTTCCAACACATCGGCTATGTTAAAATAGAACTAGGTGAAGATATGATTAAATTTAAAAATAGAAAACCCGTTCCTTTAGGCAATGCCGGGATCTTTGCAGTGCTGATTCTTTTAGTAGGAGAAGAAGGCAGGGAAGAGATTCTCTTTGAAAAAAGATCCTTAAACATTAGACAGCCTGGGGAAGTATCCCTGCCGGGGGGAAGAGTAGAAGCGGGAGAAAGCTACGAAGAAGCGGCAATTCGAGAAACAAAAGAAGAGATCGGTATAGATCCGTCAAAGATTAAGATTCTCGGAGAGCTGGATTATCTGGTTGCATCCAACAGGATGATTCGTTCCTTTGTAGGAAGAACGGAAGATTTTGATCAGAATAAATTTCGGCAAAATGATGAGGTAGAAAGTATTTTTACAGTTCCTGTAAAATACTTTATAGAAAATCCGCCAAAGAACTACAATACTCCTATGAGAATACAGCTTCAGGATGATTTTCCTTATGAACGAATTCCATCGGGAAAGGATTATCCCTTTGGAGAATATGTACATTCCGTTCCTTTATATTTGGATACAGATCCCTTAATATGGGGATTTACAGCTAGAATAGTGGATGGGTTTATAAAAAGATTAGAGGTTGAATCATGTTAAATACAAATGAACATCAATTACGTTTAAAATTAATGGAATTTGCCATCGAAAATGAAGGCGTCAAATGTATGATCGAAACAGGAGATCGTACCAATCCCAATATTAAAAAAGATGAACTATACGATTATGTAATTATTTACGGAGTAGAGGATTTAAAAGAGTTTAGGAATTCAAGTAAAATCGAAGAATATTTCGGATCTCTTTTGGTTCTTGAGAAAAAAGAAGGAATGCAGTTTTTAAAGAAATTTTATCAGAATTCCCTCCGATTTATTTTAGTATTGGATGATATTACTAAACTGGATATTACATTTATACTCTACAATGAAGCGCAAGAATATCTCAATAAAGACAGCCTTGCAAAGATCCTTTTAGACAAGGAAGAGCTTTTAGAAGGAAAAGAAGAACGTTCTGAAGCAACATACCGTCAGCATAAGCCAAGTCGGGAAGAATTTACAAACTGCTGCAGCAATTTTTTTGTGACAGCTTTGAATATTGGAAAAGGGCTGTATCATGACAAGGTTCTTTATTCTACAAATATTTATATGGATGCAAAAAAATATTTAGATGAGATGACAGCTTATTATATTGGATGCAATTATAATTTTGGTGTCAATGTAGGCCAGCACTATGAACATTTTAAAACCTATTTAACAGAAGACCATTATGAAAAATATTTGGAAATTTATCCTCAGCCGGATCGGGACAAACTATGGACAAATCTTTTTCAGCTTTGTATGCTTTTTAGAAAAGAGGGATTGGTCGTTGCAGAGAAATTAAATTATGTTTATCCAAAAGAAGCAGACCGGGATATTATTAAAAAGCTGCGGGAAATTTGGGGCAAATATACGGAGGTATAATATGAAATGCGGATACTGTAATGAAAGAATGGAAGAAGGAACACTTCAGTCGGCAGCAAATCGCAAAGTCTATTATCTGCCGAAAGGAAAGTCTGTACCTATGGCGAATAAAGTCCAGATAGAAAAAGCAGGAGGGTTTATTCTCTCGAAGGGTCTTTCCAACAAGGCAAAAGCTTTTTACTGTCCAAAATGCAGCAAGATAATCATCGATATATAAGCTATAACTAAAAATGAAAAGAGGCGGAGCAGATATGTCTGCTCTGTTTTTTCGAGAGGAAATTTATATTTGAAATTCCTTGGAATTACTGTTATGATTAAGCACTTGAAAAGAATAAAGGAGGTTTCAATGGAATACGGAGTTCAAAGCAGAAATTACAATAACGAACAATTATTAGCCAGACTATTTCCTTATTTTAAAGAATATTCATCTATATTTTTCTTGGATTTGTTCTGTGCGGCTCTTTCTACAGCATCGGAAATTATTCTGCCGATGATATTAAGATATATGACAAACTTAGCCCTAGAAGATATTAATCTGATCACCCCTAGAATTATCGCTACAATGGTTGTTCTCTTTGTGGTGCTTAAAATAATCGACATGGTAGCAGGATATTATATGACCATGACAGGGCATATGATGGGAGCAAAAATCGAGACCAACATGAGAAGAGATCTTTTTACCCATCTGCAAAAATTATCGGACTCTTTCTATAACGAAAATAAAGTAGGGCAGATCATGTCTAGAATTACATCGGATTTATTCGATATTACGGAATTTGCCCATCATTGTCCGGAAGAGTATTTTATAGGTGCTCTTCAAATGATCTTCTCCTTTATTATATTAATTCGGATCAATGTGCCGTTGACATTGATTTTATTCACATTGATTCCCCTTATGATATATTTTTCCAGCAAATTTAGAACGAATATGAGAAAAAGCTCCAAGGATCAGCGAAATCATATCGGAGAACTGAATGCGGATATTGAAGACAATCTGTTGGGCATCCGCGTAGTTAAATCTTTTGCCAATGAAGATATAGAACTTGAAAAATTCCAAAAAGGCAACAACAAATTTCTCGATATAAAAGGAGAATTCTATAAAAGCATGGCAGGGTTTATGTCTGTTACGAAACTTTTTGAAGGACTGATGTATCTTGCAGTGATGAGTCTTGGCGGAATTTTCATGATGAGAGGTTCGATCACACCAGGAGACTTAGTGGCCTATATTATGTATGTCAGCCTTTTAATCAATACGGTACGTAGAATCGTAAATTTTACGGAGCAGTTCCAAAAAGGCATGACTGGTATGGAACGGTTTATGGAAATCATGGATGAAGAAGTAGAGATTACAAATATATCCGATGCAGAAGAATTAGAAAAAGTACAAGGAAAGATCCGCTTTCAAGATGTTTCCTTCCGTTATAATCCAGGAGGAGAGAAGGTGTTGGACCATATTGATCTGGATATCTCTCCAGGGGAAAAAGTAGCCCTCGTCGGACCCAGCGGCGGCGGAAAGACTACAATCTGCAACTTAATTCCAAGGTTCTATGATGTAACGGAAGGATCTATTACTATAGACGGGAAAGATGTAAGAGAACTGACACTGGAGAGCCTTCGTTCAAATATCGGAATCGTACAGCAGGATGTCTATCTATTTTCAGGAACGGTATATGAAAATATTGAATACGGAAAACCAGGTGCTTCAAAAGAGGAGATTATGGAAGCTGCAAGGCTTGCGGGAGCCTACTCTTTTATACAGGAGCTTCCACAGGGATTCGACACCTATGTAGGTGAGAGAGGAGTAAAACTTTCAGGAGGACAAAAACAGCGTATCTCTATTGCCAGAGTCTTTTTGAAAAATCCAGAGATACTTATACTCGACGAAGCCACCTCAGCCCTAGATAATAAAAGTGAACGAATTATCCAAGAATCTTTGGAAAAACTTTCAGAAGGAAGGACCACATTAACCATCGCCCATAGACTGACAACTATTCAAAATGCAGACAAAATTATAGTACTAACACCAGATGGAATCGTGGAAAGAGGAAACCATCAAGAACTGATGGAGAAAGAAGGACTCTATTATCAGCTCTATACCGGTGGAGGAAACTTAAGCACAATGGACTTGAGCATGATAGGGTAGAGCTTAAAGAAGAAGAGTGAAAGAGCTTAAAGAAGAAGAGTGAAAGAGCTTAAAAAAGAAGAGTGAGAGAACTTAAAGAAGAGTGAAAGAATGAGAGAGGGGAGTTGATGTTGAAAAGCTCCGCTTTTCTTTTGTTTTATAAAAGAATTTGATCCCGTTTGTAACTTCGATGAATAAAGTTATTATTCTAGTTATATTTTAAGAAGTATAATTAGATATTAACCTTTAGCTATTTTATAATAGTTGATCTAATAGCAGCCTGCTTCTTATAATATAAAGAAAAATGAAAACTTTTTTTCGTTTTCTATAACAACTCCACTCTTCACTCTACCACTCTTCTTTTCTACCACTTTTTTTTACTTCTCTCACTCTTTCTTTTGGGGTAAGGTTTTCATTGGTTTCGCCCTCGCAACTTGCTGTTTTTTGTGATACACTAGACAAGTAATTTAATTAGAAAGGACAAATGAATGACAAAAGAAAGATTTGAAGAATTAAATCTGTCAAAAGAGGTACTCGATGCCGTTTCCGATATGGGCTTTGAAGAAATGTCGCCAATCCAAGCACAAGCAATACCTTATTTGATGGAGGGCGAAGACGTTATCGGTCAAGCTCAGACAGGAACAGGAAAGACGGCGGCTTTCGGTATCCCTATTGTAGAACAAGTAGATCCGACAAAGAATGCTGTTCAAGCAATAGTATTATGTCCAACAAGAGAGCTTTGCATACAGGTTTCACAAGAAATCTCAAAGCTTGCAAAATACAAGCAAGGAATTAGAGTACTCCCAATATACGGAGGACAGCCTATAGATCGGCAAATTCGAAGTCTTAAAAAAGGAATCCAAATCGTTATCGGTACACCGGGACGTGTAATGGATCATATCCGAAGAAAGACATTGAAGCTTGATGATGTACGCATGTTCGTACTGGATGAAGCAGATGAAATGTTTGACATGGGATTTAGAGAAGATATCGAATTTGTATTAAACTATATTCCGGGAGAAAGACAATCTTTGTTCTTCTCAGCAACTATGGCACCGGAAATTTTGAGATTCGCAAAGAAATACCAAGCGGAACCTAAAATTGTAAAAATACAGCATAAAGAGATGACCGTTCCTAAAGTAGATCAGTTCTACTATGAATTAAAATCCTTTATGAAGTCGGAAATTTTATCGAGAGTTTTAGATATATATAATCCAAAACTTTCAGTAGTATTTTGTAATACCAAGCGGATGGTGGATGAATTAACTACAGATTTGCAGTCTAGAGGATACTTTGCAGACGGTCTTCACGGAGACTTAAAGCAGACTCAAAGAGACGTAGTCATGAACAAATTCAGAAAAGGTACCATTGATATACTGGTTGCGACAGATGTTGCAGCACGGGGTATCGATGTGGACGATGTGGATCTTGTCGTAAACTACGACATTCCGCAGGATAATGAATATTATGTTCATAGAATCGGAAGAACAGCTAGAGCCGGCAGAGAAGGAACAGCTATATCCTTCGTAACTTCTAGAGATTATAATAATCTTCGTGATATTCAAAAATATACGAAGACAACAATCGAAAGAAAGTTAATGCCTACATTAAAAGATATTCGAGAAAACCAAGATTCCAAGACTCTTAACGAATTAAGACGCATTATGGATCATGAAAATCTTGAAAATCAAATTAAAACAGTAAGTTTTCTAGAAGCTGAAGAATACAGCGCTTCTCAAATCGCTGCTGCAATCTTGAAATTGTATCAAAACAATACAAATCTTACAGGACATAAAGAGTTGGATTATGTTGATATTAATACAAACAAGAAACTTAGCCGAAGCAATAATCGCGACGGCAGAGATCGAGACCGTAGAGGAAACGATCGAAGAAGAGGCGACAAGAGAAAATCAAATTCTTTCGGCAAATCAAAAAGACTTTATTTCAATGTTGGAAGAAGAGTCGGCATCAGCCAAAGACATATACTATCTGCAATCTGCAAAGATGCAGGAGTAAAAGCTTCTGACGTAGGAAATATCGATATTTATGATAAATTTACGTTTGTAGATGTAAATCCAAAAGTATCCGATACAATTCTTAAAAAACTAAAAGGCGGCCATATCAAAGGCTCTAAAGTTAATATAGAACTTGCTGAAAACAAATAAAAAAAGATCCCGGAAGGGGTCTTTTTTTGTGTGAAAGATTAAAAAAAGAAGTGTTGAATGTGAAGAGGGGAGTTATAGTAGAAATATGAAAGAAAGATTTCATTTTTCTTTATATTATAAGAAGCAGGCTGCTATGAGATCAGCAACTATAAAACAGCAAAAAGTTATTTTCTATTTATATTTTTAAAAATACAATTAGAATAACAACCTTCTTCATTAAAGTTATAAACGCAAATAATTCTTTTATCAAACAAAAGAAAAGTGGAACTTTTCAACTTCAACTCCCCTCTTCCCTCTTTCACACTCCACACTTCATTTCTTCTATATCCCTATCTCTTTTTCTAAATCCTCTAAGTCCATTTCCTTATATTCCCCTGGCTCTAGGTCTTCAGGGAGCGAAAAGGCGCCTATTTTGATTCTTTTTAGGAAGAGTACTTCGTTTCCGGTATATTCGAACATACGCTTAACCTGGTGGAATTTTCCCTCGTAGATGGTAAGGTGGGCGGTGTGGTCGCTTAATATTTCAAGCTCTGCAGGTTTTGTCGTAATATCTTCGTTAATGAGATAAATGCCTTTCTTGAATTTTTTGATGAGTTTTTCTTCGATTTTTTCTTTTGTTTTTACAAAATAAGTTTTAGGAATTTCTGATTTGGGGCTTGAAATTTTATGGGCAAATTTCCCGTCGTTTGTAAGAAGGAGAAGTCCTTCTGTGTCGATATCAAGTCTGCCTACAGGAAAAGGATCACGTGCCTGGTCTTCCGGGATTAAAATATCGACTACGGTTTCCTGATTATAGTCTTCTGTTGCAGAAATAATTCCTGCCGGCTTATTCATCACAAGGTAGATATACTCCTGATATTCAATGAGAAGGTCTTTATAATAAAGCTCATCTTTTTCGGGGTCGATAAGGGTGGAGCTGTCTTTTACGACTTTATCGTTTACCGTAACCACGCCTTTTTTCATTTCTTTTTTTATAGAAGACCTTGTTCCATATCCTAGATTGGCAAGGATTTTATCAATTCTTAATTTTTTCATACGAACCTCTTTCTATTTAATATCCATATTCCGATACAGACAAGTATCAAACCGATAATTAAATTATAATTCAAATGTTCCTCCGGTAGTAGGGCTAAGGATAAAAAAGAACCGAAGATGGGGATAAAAAGCTGATACACTGAAATTTCTCCGGATTTATAATGTTTCAACAACTCATACCATAAGGTAAAGGCAGCTGCAGAAATAAAGGCACTATAAAAAAGCAGCAGGACTGCAAAAGGGGTCCATACTAATGGAGAATGTTGAAATATTTTACCGGGAATTAAAAGAAGAAGAGAACCGAATATCATTTGTCCTAAGGTAAGGGTTAGAGGATTCATATCTTTTCCTTTTAACTTCACAAGGATGGTTCCTAAGGCATTTGCCAAAGAGGACATCAGAAGAAATCCTTCTCCAGTCAGTCGAAAACTCAAGTCTAAACCCATGGAGATGTTGGCGGCGAAGATCCCGCCGAAACCAAAAGCCAAAGCGATAATCTTTCGAAGACTTAGGGAATCGTCTTTAAAAATGAAATGGGAGAAGAGGACGATCAAGAAAGTAGAGGAGGCCTGAAGGATAGAAGACTTCACTCCGCTTGTATTACCGACTCCGATATAAAAGAAAAAATATTGGATTGTTGTTTGTACAAGACCTAGGAGCAATAAAAATTTCAGATCGATTTTTCCTCTTTTTGTTTTGGTGAAAAAGAAAGAATAGAGAAAAACTAAAATTCCCGACAGAAAAAATCGGATGCCTGCAAAATATATTTTCGTCATAAAATCATTGGCAGGGATATTTAATTCTTGATAGCTTAGTTTTAAGACAGGAAAAGCAGAACCCCATAAAAACATACAAAAAAGGGCTGCGGCGATTCCTTTCTTTTTATTATTTAATATAGTATCCATAATAACCTCTCATTAATTATTTGACAAATTTGCTTTACTAATATACTATTAAGATTACAATATTATGATATTGGAGTGACGCGAAATGGAAACAGCCTATTTAGAAGGTGCAGATTTGCTTAAAGCTTTATCGAATCCGATAAGATTATTTCTCGTCCACGAATTATACCTGCATGAAAGCAGAACCGTCTCCCAGTTATTAGAAAACTCTGACTGCTCCCAATCAATGATATCGCAATCGTTGGGAAAGCTGAAGGATATGGGAATCGTTCGTATGGAACGAAAAGGCGCGTTTAGCTGCTATTCATTGGTGGATGAAAAAGTAAAAGAGATTATTGAAATTATTTTCAACCATTCATAGGGGATCAAATAATTCTTTTACTACAAAAATTCAACGTATTGGATTAAGGCTTAAGTGATTACACGTAAAAATTAGCCATAATCAAAGAAAAAACTCTTCCTTTTTGGAAGAGTTTTTTCTTTGGCTAAAATTCTTCTAAAGTCATGATTTGAAGATAAAGTTCAAAAGCTTTATAAAGGTCGGCGACGCGGACCTTTTCATTTTCATGATGAACGACATCCAAGCTTCCCGGACCTAAAATGACAACATCTCTATGATCTCGTCTTAATATTGTCCCGTCTGTGGTGCCTGTAAAATGGGAGTCTTCATAATGAAGCTGGAGTTGTTGAAAGGCTTCTTTTGTACGTCGTATGATTTCTGTTTCCGGAGAGGTTTCCCAAGATTCTCTTTCATCGATAAGTTCGATGTCTGCTTTAAAAGCAGGGATATCTTTCTGGATTTCAGTAAATATTTTTTTGATAGCTACCCAAACATCGTCTGGAGTGTGGTCTGGAACAATTCTTGCATCGATTTCCATAGAGCATTTATCCGGGACAACACAAGGGTTGACTCCTGCGTGTATGGCTAAAGGCTGCCAGAAGCTTCGGCCATAGTCTTTGTGTTCGAATTCTTTGAAATCTTCTTCAGCCATATGATCCATAATAAATCTTGAAAGTTCAATGGCGTTTTGTCCAACACCGGGTCGAGAGCCGTGTCCTGTTTTCCCGCGGACATGAATATATCCATAAGTTCTTCCATTGCTGGAGGTGCAGACTTCTAAATCTGTAGGTTCGCAGACGACAACGCTTCTGCAGTGTTTTAAAAGATCGGAGCCTCTCATGGCTTTGGACCCTTTCATCAAGTCTTCTTCATCCACAGTTGCAACCAGTACGATATCTTGATCCGGAAGGATATTTTGCTCCTTCAGAGTTTTCATAGCGACCATGGCGCAGCATAGTCCGCCTTTCATATCGGAAGAGCCTCTTCCATATAGATATTCGCCGATGATATTGGCACCGAAAGGATCGGTATTCCATCTTTGTTTTTCGTCATCGCTGACAGGAACCACATCCATATGTCCTGTAAAAATAATGCCTTTCTCTCTGTTTTTTCCGGGAAGGGTAGAGACAATGTTGTAGCGGTTTGGTTCAACGAAAACTTTTTCAGTTTCGATTCCTGCTTCGGTCATATACTTATAGATATAATCACCCATTGCCAGTTCTAGACCCGGAGGATTTACACTGGGGATACGGACTAAATCCTGAAGTACTTTTACGATTTCTGTTTTTACTGGATTAAAAACTTCTTCATCTAACATTCTTAACAACCTTTCCTAAAGTAAGTTCTATGTTTAATACTTATAACAGTATAGTACAATCTATAAAAATTCTCAAAAAACTTGTGTATCTGCTACAATAGTAAAAAAACGAAAAGAGAGAAGATATGAGAATTTATTTAGATGAAGAGAAACTCCATTATGATATATTTGAATTAGTCAGAACCTTTGTACCGAGGGAAGAAATCTGTTTTTCCGGAGAAGAGGATTTAAATCTTGCAATTGAATACAAAAATAGGAAAGCTTCCTTATATAAAGAAGATAAAAAAGTCGAACTATCTGTTCCTTATATAGAAGAAGAAAAACTTCAACGGCGTGCTTTTAAAAGAGCCGTATTGAAACTGCTGGAAGGGTATTATAAAAAGACTTCTCCTTGGGGGATATTGACAGGGATACGTCCTGTAAAAATAGTACAGGAGTTGATGGACCAAAAGAAAGATCGGGAGGAGATTTTGGAAAGACTTACTAAAGAGTACTCTCTTTCTAAGGAAAAAGCAGATCTTCTTTATACTATAGCCTGCCGTCAAAGGCCTTATCTCTATCCTATAAAAGAAGATTCTTATTCTCTTTATATAAACATCCCATTCTGTCCTACCCGCTGCGATTACTGCAGTTTCCCGACGATACTATATAAAAAGCGTGATTATAGAAAAGACTATATAAAGACGCTCCTTCGAGAAATGGAGGCGATGGGAAAAGTCCTTAAAGACAAGAAATTAGAAACGGTTTATATTGGAGGAGGTACGCCCACCTCTTTAGAAAAGGAAGATTTAACAGTTCTGCTAGAGGGGGTAAAGGAAGATTTTGGACTGCCTGTTGAGTGGACAGTGGAAGCCGGAAGAGAAGATACCTTATCACAAGAGGTCTTCTTTTTGCTCAAAGAGAAGGGTGTCACAAGAATATCATTAAACCCACAAAGTTTTCATGATAAAACTCTGAAAAAAATCGGAAGGGTTCAAAACAATGACCGCCTCATCCGTTTATACGAAGAAGCGAAAGAGATTGGATTCGATTGTATCAACATGGACTTTATCTTAGGACTTCCAGGGGAGGGAATGGAGGACTTAGAATATAATCTTCACAAAATAAAGGAATTAATGCCGGAGAATTTAACAATCCATACTCTTTCTGTAAAACGAGGTTCGAAATTTATGGAAAGACAGGAAAACTTAGGCGGAGAACGGGATTTGATCGGGGATATGCTCGAGAGAGTTCATCGTTTTATAGCAGAAAGCCCTTACGAGCCATATTATCTGTACCGTCAAAAGCAGATCCTAGGAAATCATGAAAATGTAGGCTATGCTTTGCCCGGAAAAGAGAATTTGTATAATATGTATATGATGGAGGAACGGCAGACGGTGATAGGCCTTGGAATGACTTCCAACAGCAAAATCCTCTATCCAAATGAAAACCGCATAGAAAACTACAGAAATTATAAGAATCTAAGAGACTATCAAAATAAAATAGATGAAATTATAGAGAAAAAGAGCAGACTAATAAAAGGAGTATAGGATGAAAGAAGCGAAAGTGTCCTCGGAATTTAAAACGGATATTGTACTGGTGTGGGAAAAACTAACAAATCATGAAGACTTTCATTGGAGAGAAGGAATCAGAGAGTCGGTAAAAATCGATGAGAATTCTTATTATGAGATCGATATAAACGGACAAAGGACAGATTATAAGATTCTTGAAAAGATCCCTATGGAACGCCTCTATCTTTCTATGGAGAACAAAAAAACAAAAAGTACGGTAGACTACACCTTTCATCCTTTAGAAGCGGGGTGTGAAGTGAAAGCCTATCAAAAGACAGAGTTTAAGGATACTTGGACCGGTCTTTTTGCAGGCAGTTTTATTGATATCGGGAAGCTTCAGCTGCGCTATTTTTATTTGGCAAAAAAATCATTACATGAGCTATAAAAATTACGAAAATGTAATAATTAGGCCTGAAATAGCTTGTATTCGATTTGTTACATTTTGTAACCTTTTTGTAACTATTTGAATTTAGGCGTTCTCAGACCCTTAGTAAAATTACAAAAAAGTTACAAACATTATTGAGTTTTAGAAGAACGAGGCAAAATAGAACTTTTTTATGACAAAAAGGTTTCATTCCGTTGACATCAAAAATTAAGTCCTTTAAAATACTGTTTGTTGAATGAATCAAGCAATAAAAAATACTTTTGCGAAATATAATGCAAATTTATTCAGAAAGGACTTAATTAAAAATATGATAAATAAATTTATGAAAAAAGCAGCGCTGTCTACTATGATCTGCGCAGCAGCAGTATCTGTATCAGGACCTTCTTTAGCAGCTGGATTAAATGTTGCTTATATTAATGGAAAAACAGTAGATGAAACATCTAATCTATTGGACGGATACTTGTTTGACCAAGTAGAAAACCTATTTATAGTAAGCGGCGAAGATTATGCAGACGCTTTAACAGGCGGAGTACATATGGGTGAAAACAACGGCTCACTATTCTTCGTGAATGATAAGAAAATTGATGAGCGGGGTTATAAAAGAATCACCCAAGCTAAAAATGTTTATGTTATCGGAGGAGATGCTCGTATCCCCGATTCTCTTGTGAAAGACTTAGACAATTTTAGAGGAAGAATCGCTGGAGCAAACCGTTACGAAACAGCTCAGCTCGTAGCAAACATTGTAGGAAAAGATAGAAATATCCTTATTACAAGCGGTGAAAACTTCCCAGATGCATTATCAGCATCAGCACTAGCTATCCAAAAAGATTATAATATTATCTTAACTGGAAAGAATCAGGTGCCTGCTTCTACAAAATCATATTTAGAAAGAAACAAAGATCGTTTAGTATACTTCATCGGTGGAGAAGCAGCGATCAGCGACAATGTTAAAAAAGAAATTTTGTCTATTATGGGTAAAAACCCTAACGACTATAATAAAGTAACAATCGCAGGAAAAAACCGTTATGAAACATCCAAAGCGGTAGCAGAAGCTTTCGGTCCTTTCAATAATGCAATTATTGCAGATGGAAGCCAGTATCAAGATGCTTTGCTAGGAACATCTTTAGCAGCTAAAAAACAAGCACCTATGATCTTAGCTACATCACCTAGACAAGCAGAAGATTTAACAAATTACCTTTCAACTAAAAGTTTATCCGATGTGTACGGAATCAGTACTGGAGATAAATTCAGTGTTCAATATTTAGATACTATCGTAACAAAACTATCTGGATCTGAAGAAGTGCAGATTAAAGACACAGTAGGAAAAGTAATAAATGTAGAAAAACCGGCTGAACCAGCTCCAGCACCAGCGCCTGCTGAACCGGCACCAGAAAAACCGGCTCCAGCACCTCAAACATCTTTCACAGGGTGGGTAAAAAGTTCTGCAGCAGTTCGATCCGGAGCAGATCCATCTTATAAACAAGTAGGCACATTAAGCCAAGGTACTAAAGTATACGGTGCAGTGATTAATAATTACGTACGTATCGAGTTCAACGGATCTACAAGATATGTAGCAGTAAGCGACCTTTCTAAAACTGAAGTTAAAGTAGAAAAATCTTCTACACAAGATGCTTTAGTAAAAGGAGCATACGGATACCTAGGAGCAAGATATGTTTGGGGCTCAGCGAATCCAAATGTTGGATTCGACTGTTCAGGTCTTATGTATCACCTATATCAAACTCATGCAGGTATTAAATTAAATCGTAACTCAGCAGCGATGGCTTCTAACGGAGTTCAAGTAAGCAGAAACAATCTTAAGCCAGGAGATTTAATGTTCTTTGCAACAGGCGGAGGATCAAGAATCAGCCACGTTGGAATGTATGTAGGAGACGGAAAATTAATCCACTCTTCTTCACCATCAACTGGAGTTAAAATGGACAATATCAATTCAAGCTATTATGTAAACACATTCGTAACAGCAAGAAGAATTTTAAACTAATAACATCGGCACCCGATAGGGTGCTTTTTGTTTGGAACAGATAAAATGATATGGAAAATCAGAAGCAGAAAGGAAATATATGAAATTAATCAACAAAATTGCACTATCCCTTATGATCGGCTCGGCAGCAGTCGTATCCGAACCGTCTTTTGCACAAAATCTTAATGCCACTTATATAAAAGGTTCTACAATCAAAGAAACATCAAATCTTTCCGACGCCTATTTGTTTGACGAAGTAGAAAATTTATTTCTAGTAAGCGCAGAGGATTATGCGGATGCCTTAACGGGAGGAGTTTTAGCGGGAGAAAAGAACGGATCGATTCTTTATGTAAAAAATGGGAAGATAGATTCTTTAGGCTATAAAAGAATCCGCCAGGCACAGAATGTATACGCTGTCGGAGGAGAAAAAGCGGTGCCGGATAATGTTGTAAAGAATATAAAAAACTTCAAAGGCAGAATTTCAGGAAGTACCCGCTATGAAACCGGCGTAGAAGTAGCGAGAACATTAGGTCAAAATAGAAATATACTTATAGCAAGCGGAGAAAACTTTCCAGATGCCCTGGCAGCCAGTGCCCTTGCTATTGAAAAAAATATGAATATTATTCTAACACGCAAAGCAGAGCTTTCCGAATCTTCTAGAAAGTATCTTCAAGCGAACAAAGACAAACTTGTATATTTTGTAGGAGGAGATGCTGCAGTATCGAATGCTGTAAAAGAGGAGATCTTTTCTGTGATGGGCAAAGATAAAAAAGAGCTGAATAATTTTATACTTTTCGGGAAAAACCGATACGAAACCTCCAAAGCAGTAGCGGAAGCCTTTGGTCCTTCAAAATCTGCAATACTTGCGGATGGAGGAGATTATAAAGATGCTCTTTTAAGTTCGGCTTTGTCAGCGCAGAAAAAGGCGCCTGTTTTTCTAATCAGCGGTCCAAGCCAGCTGAATGATTTAGAGAAAACTTTAGCCGATAGAAAAGTGGATAGCTTATATGCCCTTAGTACAGGGGAAAACTTTAAATTAAGTTCTCTTGAAGAAGTAGCATCCACATTATCAGGAGAAGAAGTAGCGATTACAGACACTGTAGGGAAAATTGTAAGCAAGACCTCCCCAAAAGCTGAAGAGATACCTTCCCAGTCTTTAAGCGGATGGGCTGGAAAAGATTTAGAAGTAAAATCCGGAGCAGATGCATCTTATAGAACGGTAGGAAGACTTCCCAAAGGGAGTAAAGTCTCTGGAAAGATTATAAACGGATATCTTCATATAGAATTTGATGGTTCTATGAGATATGTGCCGGTATCCGGAATTTCAAAGACAGAAGTAAAGGTCGAGAACTCCTACACAACGCCTTCAGGAGAGAATTTCGTGTATAAAAAAGCGATGAATGTTGTTGCCACAGCTTATAACGAATCGGGAACGTACCCGACAGCAAGCGGTACCTATCCAAAAAGAGGAACAATTGCTGTCGATCCCAGGGTCATTCCTATAGGAACCTTAATGTATGTAGAAGGTTATGGATTTGGCAGAGCGGAAGATACAGGAGGAGCTATCAAAGGAAATAAGATCGATGTCTATATGAACTCCAATAGAGAAGCATATCAGTGGGGACGAAAACAAGTAAGGATATTTATTATAAAATAAAAAAAGCATCCATAACGGGTGCTTTTTTTCTATGGAATCGAAAAGAATACTTTATTAAATAAGGGATAATGAGTATAATGGCATTGAGGATGACTCAAAAATATACTAGGAGGTAGAAAAATGTTAAAAGAGTTTAAGGAATTTGCACTGCAGGGGAATATGCTTGATATGGCAATCGGTATTGTTATCGGTTCTGCATTTACAGCGATCGTAACAGCTATCGTTGATTTTATGATCATGCCGTTAGTAGGAGCGTTGACAGCAGGAGTGGACTTTACGACATTGGCAGTTTCTGTAATGGGCGTCGATTTTAAATACGGGGCTGTAATCACAGCACTTATCAAATTTATCATTATTGCATTTGTATTATTTATGATTGTTAGAGCGATGAACAAGTTCAAGAAAAAAGAGCCTGTAAAAGAAACAACAAAAATTTGTCCTTTCTGTAAAACATCTATCGATATCGAAGCTTCAAGATGTCCAAACTGTACATCTGAACTAGGCGATGCTGTTGTAACAGAAACAGTTTAATGCAAAGATACAAACAAGAACTCTGGTTCTTGTTTTTTTATGAGAAAATTTAAACCCGCTCTTTTCATTCCCCCTGCTTAAAGAGACGGGATAAAGGGTATTTAAGAACCAATAAGGGTAAATGAAGGAGGAATTATATGAGCGCAAATTACAAAAGAGAAATCAACTACTTAGATAGAGCGATAAAGAGCGGAGAGACTGCTTATAAAAAGCTTGCTAAAGTACGAGATGAACTATCCTCTGCAAGCAGATGGGGAATACTGGATACGATAAAAGGAAAGTGGCTGACTACTTTTATTAAACAGAGAAAAATAAAAGAAGCCGGCAAAATTGCCGACGAAGCAGTTTTGGCGATAAATACTTTTGAGAGAGAACTGGCGAATGTAAGCAATTATACGACACTAAAAATTAAAATGTCGAAACCGGCAGTCTTAGCGGATTATTTTTTAGATAGTACGGTAGTAGACGTTATCGTTCAGATGCAGGTCCGCAAGAATCGAAAGAATGTAGAACGCACGATGAAACAGATTCAAGGCATACTTGCAGAGCTTCGAGATGAAAAAGCTATTCTTCGAAGAATGGAACGAGGAGAAGTTTTCGAACAAGAAATTTAAAAGAATGCAAATAAAAAACGAACTCTTTTAAAGAGCTCGTTTTTTTCTATGTAGCACACCCGGATTTGAATCTAATCCAATGAGCGGAACCGCGATCGTTAGCTCCGAACAGGCTGCCCTGCGGCACATAGGAAAGGACTACTTATGGCTGCTTCATTCCTGACCTGACCAGATTCATAGCTTCCTATTGCGCAGGACCCGTTCTTCAACACCACGTGTCGCAGTCAGACCTCATCAAAAGAGACCCTCCACCGGGAATTCGACCCTGCTACAGCGATTGCAGGTTACAGGGCATCGCTAGTTCCCCATCTAGTGCATGGCGGAGAGCAAGGGATTCGAACCCTCGAAACGCTTATCACGCTTACACGATTTCCAATCGTGCGCCTTCGACCGCTCGGCCAACTCTCCAGGCTATAGATAAAATCTTGTAGAAATTACCTAGGAAAATATATTATAACGCGGCTATTGCCGCTTGTCAAGAACTTTATTCCTGCTTTTCAAACAAATAGCCTAACTGATCTGCGATCACCTTTGCGCACTGAACTTCGTTGTCGTTAACGAATTCGAAATCATAATCGCTGATTCGAGTAGAATATCTCGGATCATAATAATATCTGCAGAGTTCTTCTGCTACGAAATCATAATTTCCCTGATGAATCTGTTTTTTATATTCTTCAATTCGCTCTTTAGAAAAGTATCTTTTAATCTTATCGAGAGCTCTGATCAGCTCTTCTTCCATTAAAGATTTTGAAAATTCCTCTTTACCGTCGGAAGAGGGAGCCTTTAAATATTCTTCTACAAGATTTTTGACCCGGTATTCCATGGGGCTTTCTATTTTTATAGAAATTCCTTCCGGCATTTTATCGTATAATTCTTTTGGAAGAGCCACATTTCCGATTCGTCTAGACTCTCCTTCCATAAACACAAAGGGATTTCCCTTAAGAAGGCCGTCATAGAGATAAGATTCGAACATCTTCTGAGTCGTTTGTTTACCCAAACCGACAGAACCTAAAAGAGAGCCTCTATGATTTGCCATTGCTTCTAAGTCTACAACAGGATAGCCCAAGGCATCCAGTTCCTGCAGTATTTTAGTTTTTCCCGTTCCTGTGTTTCCGTATAAAACGATAGGAGTAATTCTTTGGATCTCTTTTTGAAGTTCTTCCCGGATAAACTGGCGGTAGAATTTGTAGCCCCCGTCTAATTTATAAATATGAATCCCCAAGGAATAAATAAAGGACACGATAGAAGAGCTTCGGTATCCCCCTCTAGAACAAAAAACATAAACCTTTTTGTACTCTTTAAAAAGCCGCTGATATTCAGCAAAAACTTCCGGCAGCCGTTTTGAAATAAATTGTACGCCGGCAAGCTTGGCATCTTCAGGACTTTTTTGTTTGTATAAGGTTCCGACGACAGCCCTTTCGTCATCAAAAAGAATAGGCAGGTTGATGGCGCCGGGGATCGTTTCTTTTTCGAATTCCTTAGGAGTCCGTACATCTACATATAGTTTATCTTTTTCTTTTAACGTTTCTTTGTATTCAACAGTCTCGAACATAAATGCTCCAATTCTTTATAGTATAATTATAGTTAATAAATAATTTGATTAGGGTACCTAAAGACAGGTATCTTAATATTATAGAGTAGGCAAAAGGTAAATACAACTGAAAGGAATGGTGGAGAATATGTCATATGTTGAGATGATCGACAGTTCGAAATTTTACAAGATGGGAGAAACCACCATCATAGCCAATGATAAAATTAATTTTACGATAGAAAAAGGCGAGTTTGTCATCATTGTAGGGCCAAGCGGTGCCGGCAAGTCTACAGTCCTGAATATTCTAGGGGGCATGGATACAAACGACGAGGGGAAGATCCTAGTCGATGGAAAGGAAATCTCTTTGTATAATGAAAAGCAGCTCACAAGCTACAGAAGATCGGATGTAGGTTTCGTGTTTCAATTCTACAATCTCGTTCCCAACCTTACGACAAAGGAAAATGTAGAGCTGGCTTCGCAGATTGTAGAGAATGCCAGAGATGCGGAAACGGTGTTGAAGGAAGTGGGACTAGAGAATCGAATGAACAACTTCCCAGCCCAGCTTTCCGGTGGAGAACAGCAGCGGGTGGCGATTGCCAGAGCCTTGGCGAAAAATCCGAAACTGCTTCTTTGCGACGAGCCGACGGGGGCATTAGATTATCATACAGGAAAACAAGTCCTTAAACTGCTGCAGGACACCTGCATAGAGACCGATACAACAGTTATCGTGATTACACATAACAGCGCTATCGCTCCTATAGCAGACCGGGTGATTGAAATCAATGATTCAAAAGTACGGTCGATTACTTTGAATGAAAATCCAAAATCCATTGACGAGATCGAGTGGTGATCCTATGAAAGCTTTGCACAAAGATATATTAATCGAAATAAAATCATCATTTCCACGACTTCTCTCCCTTATTATTATGATCATGATAGGAGTAGCGGTTTTTGTAGGTCTCAAAGTGACCGGTCCTGCAATGACTGGACAAGGGGATACCTTCCTAGAAGATCTTCGCTATCAGGATATAACAGTCCGTTCTACATTTGGACTTAATGATAAAGATCTACAGCAGCTCAATCAAAAAACAGGTGTAGAAGCATTAGAATACGGATATAATGCGGATCTGTTAATAAAAGATAAAGAGGAGGTAATACGCCTTCAGAACATGAATGAAGAGATCTCCCTAACTCAAGTTGTCGCAGGGAACATTCCGGAAAAACCGGGAGAAATTCTTTTAGATCGGGATTTAATGAGTGAATATAAAATAGGGGATACCATTTCTTTTGAACAAGAAGAAGCAAAAGGAGAGGAAGAGTCTCTCCTAGATCGATATGACTATACAGTATCCGGTTTCGGCATCAACCCAGAATATATTACAGAAGGAAATAAAGGCTCTACAACGGAAGGAAATGGATCTTTAAAAGGGTTTGCAGTTACACTCAAAGAACATTTTAAAGCGGACAAATATTCTGTAGCAAGGTATCGTTTTGAGAATTTAGAAGGAATAGCAACCTCAGATCCCCTGTATAATAGACGAATTAAAGATCATCAGTCAGAATTCCAAAAGCTTTTAAGAGATCGTCCGAAAGAAAAACAGGATGCTATGATAACTGAAATAAACGATAGTATAGTAACGGGACAAGAAGAAATTAGAAAAGGCCGAAGAGATTTAGCGGATGGACAGCAGAGGCTGACCGATGCTCAAGAAGAAATAGATAACGCAAGAGCGGCTATTGAAAATCAAATGTCTCAAATCCGCGCCATGGGAGCACCGATTCCCGGAGAACTGACAGCTAGAGAACATGCCTTAAACACAGCTCAAGAAGAACTTAATGAAAACAAGGCAGAATACGATAGAGAAAAAAAGGAAGCAGATGAAGATCTCCAAAAGGCAGAAGAAGATATTCAAGAAGCACGGGAAAACAGAAATCTTATCATAGAGCCGAGCTACAATGTAGACAGCAGAGTCGACGAATCTTCTCTCTATGGATACTTTACAGCGGCTGAAAATCTGGATATCATCAGCAATATCTTTCCGGTATTTTTCTTTCTTATCGCCATGCTTGTGTCCTTGACCACAATGACTCGTATGATCGATGAAGAAAGAATACAAGTGGGTACATTAAAAGCCTTGGGATATTCCAACAATCAAATCAGCAGAAAATATTTGATTTATGGAGCAGTTGCAAGTCTTATCGGAACGATACTTGGGATCATTATAGGCACTAAGCTCATTAGTTTCTATATAGCGAGAGCCTACTCTGTAGGTTATATCTTTGAGGATGTAAAAAGTTCATGGAGATGGGATGTTAATATTCTAGCTCTAATAGTAGGACTTGTTTGTACATCCGGCGTAGCATATCTCGTCCTTCGAAAGTCCTTAAGAGAAAATGCGGCAGCATTATTAAGAGGAAAATCTCCAAAAGGAGGAACCAGAATTTTCCTAGAGAGAATTACACCGCTATGGACAAGACTCAGCTTCCTGCACAAAGTAACTATGAGAAATATCTTCCGTTATAAAAAGAGAATGTTTATGACGATAATCGGAGTAGCAGGCTGTACGGCGCTGATATTTATGGGATTTGCTATAAGAGATTCTATAAAAGAGACGATGACAAAACAGTTTGATCAGATTATACAATACGATTTTATATCGGTTTATAATAATAATGCTTCTGATGAAAATATTGCGCTATACAATGAAAAAATCGATAAAGAGAAACGAATCAAACAAAGCACAAATATCTATATGGAAGAATTCCAGAGAAACAGCACGGACGGAATCACACAAAACATTACATTAATTTCACCGGAAGATGCAGAAGCTTTCAAAGGATATGTCAATCTCCGCAAACCCCGTACCGATGAGGAAATACCTCTCACAAACCAGGGGATAGTCCTTACAGAAAAAACAGCCCAAATTTTTAATGTGAAAAAAGACGATCTTTTCACTCTTTATAATAACAAGGGAGAAGAGGTTAAGCTAAAAGTAGCGGATATCTGCGAATACTATATCGGACACTATATCTTTGCAGCACCGGCGTATCTCAATACAGAATGGGATGAAAATGTAGAATTCAATGCAGATATGGCGATTACGGAGGATCATAATACAGATGAAACAGATGCTCTGCTTTTAGAGATTATGAATTTAGATGCTGCTGCAGCAACAATAAATACAGAAACCTTCCAAGGATATACAAATGATCTAGTAGAATCCATCGATGTCATGGTATACATCATAATTATAGGAGCATCTATGCTCGCTTTTGTGGTGTTATATAATTTAACAAATATCAACGTATCGGAAAGACAAAGGGAGCTTTCTACGATAAAGGTATTAGGGTTTTATCCGAAAGAAGTAACAGCCTATGTCTATCGGGAAACTATGCTGCTGACGATCATCGGAATCTTAGCAGGATATATTATCGGATATCTTATGCACAAGATAATCCTAGATTTTCTTATGGGCGACAGCCAAATGATGGACCCCACACTTCACGCATCAAACTTCATCCTTTCCGCAGGGATTACCCTTTTGTTTTCTGTAATTGTAATGCTTATCGTTCACAGAATGCTTAAGAGAATTGATATGGTTGAAGCGTTAAAAGCAATAGAATAGCGGATACTCATTAAAATATCCATCCGGAAATGATTTTAAAATAGTATCCTTTTTGAGAACTGGAGGAAGAGAGTAGGAAAATATCCACTCTCTTTTCTTTTATAAAAAAAAGTAGAAAAAATGTTGCTAACATATTATATTTGAGTCTGTAAACGTTGCAATATCGTAAGATCGTGTAAGGATTGTAGACTTTTTTTGATTGTTTTTTTGTGAATATATAGCTCATAGGATGATAAGGACAGGAAGCTTACAACAATAGACAAGGCAAAATAGATTGCCGAGAATTTAAAAATAATAATCAATGGAGTTTGTAGAAGATATGAGAAAAATAAGAAATAGAAAAAGTTTGTATGTAATTTTATTTGTGCTGGTTGCAATTTTTATTAATGGATTAAATAGTAATATAGAGACAACAAAATACGATATCTATGATCACAGGGTAAAACAAGAGATGAAAGTTGTGTTTATTGCAGACACTCATAGCTGCAAGTATGGAGAAGAACAAGAAGAATTGTTGCAGAAAGTTAAATCAGAAAAACCGGATCTGATCCTATTGGGCGGAGATATTATTGATGACGAACTTCCTATGCAGACAGGATTTGATACTATTAAAGACTTAGCTAAGAGTTATCCGGTTTTTTATGTTACAGGCAATCACGAAATATGGTCTGGCAAACAGGAATATATAAAAAGAAAAATTAAGAGCTTGGGTATTGAGGTTTTAGAAGGAAATATAAAAGAAATAAATGTAAAGGGCAATCTAGTTAATATTTTAGGTTTAGATGATCCTGAGATAGGGGAACAATATCTGACAGAGTTTGAAACATTGGGAAAATTCAAAAGCGATAGTATATCTATTTTATTAGCCCATAGACCGGAAGATGTTAAATATTATAGAAGATTAGATATTGACTATGTATTTTCAAGTCATGCCCATGGCGGACAATGGAGATTGCCTTTTATTCTAGAAAAAGGGATCTATGCGCCGAATCAAGGCTTGTTCCCTAAATATACAATGGGCATAAACGAAATTTATAATTTTAAGATGATTGTAAGCAGGGGATTAAGCAGAGAATCTACAAGAATACCTAGATTCTATAACAAACCTGAACTTGTAGTGGTGAACTTTAAGAATAAGTAATTTTTATCCTTTACTTTTAATATGAAAATTAAAAACATATACAAGCTGCCGTTATGAAAAAAAGATACCGGCTCGCAATTTGAAAACATTCAGCCCTTTCAGAAATGGCAGCAGAAAAGGGTTCAAAAGATATATTCGTTTTTGTGTAATAAGAGAGAGCAGAAGAAAAGCATAGATTTAGTTCTGCCCCTATAGCCGGCAAAATTATTTTCAAGTATTTATTTGACAAAAGTGTGTCCTCAAGATCCTGTTAAAGAAATAAATCAGCTCTTTTCCAACTTATCAAGGTATTACGTTAAAAGTGGAATAGAGAAGGGTATATATAGTCAAATACTATCTTGATATGGCTAAGGGGGAGAAAATTTATGAAATGGCAAGGGCGTAGACAAAGCGGCAACGTTACCGATCTGCGCGGCAGCGGCGGAAGAATGGGCGGCGGGATGGCTGCAGGAGGACTTGGCTGCGGAGGTATCGCGCTGCTTCTCATTATATCTTTGTTTACGGGGGTAAATCCTCTAGATATGATGGGGGGAGGCGGCGGAGGAGCTGTCATTCCTTATGAACAAAACAGCACGCAACGAATGGAAATGTCGGAAGAAGCAGGACAAGATGATGAACTGAAGGCTTTTTCTTCAACGGTATTTGCGGATTTAGAAGATGTTTGGGGACAAATTTTTGCGGACAATAATCTGCAATACAATTATCCTCAGCTCATACTGTATCAAGGAGTTGTAAATACAGCCTGCGGACAAGGATCCTCCAATGTGGGACCTTTCTATTGCGGAGGAGATCACGGTGTCTACATCGATCCGAATTTTTATAATCAGCTTCATACACAGTACGGAGCGCCGGGTGATTTTGCCTATGCTTATGTTATTGCACATGAAGTAGGCCATCATGTTCAAAACGAATTAGGCATTTTAGAGCAGGTTCAGGGATTCAAAGGAAGAGTTTCTGAAAAACGCTATAATGAGTATTCTGTCAGACTGGAACTTCAAGCAGACTATTTCGCAGGAGTCTTTGCAAATCATATTAAAGGCAAAGGATATCTAGAAGCCGGAGATATTGAAGAAGCTCAAGGCGCTGCATCTGCTGTAGGGGACGACGTTCTGCAAGAACGAATGACCGGAAGAGTAATGCCGGACAACTTCACCCACGGAACAGCAGAACAAAGACAAAGATGGTTTATGAAAGGATACGAAAGCGGAAGCCTAAAAGGCGGAGACACCTTTAATATTCCCTATGAAGAACTTTAGAAAAGAAAGTGTGCAGTGGGGAGAGGGGAGTCGATAGGTGTCAGCTACCTTGACACCTATCGCTCCCCTCTCTCACACTTCACACTTTTTTTAAAATCTCTTTTTCTCTTGAAAAACACAACGCTTAGGAATAAAATAAGAAATGGCAGTAAATTTTAACGATATAGGAGGAAGATTATGTCAGATAATTGCGACGGCGGTTGTTCTAGCTGCGGGGAAACTTGCAGTTCTAGACAAGAAGAACAAAGCCTTTTAATAGAACAAAACAGCAAATCAAATATAAAGAAGATTATTGGTGTAGTAAGCGGAAAGGGAGGAGTTGGAAAATCCTTAGTGACAAGCCTTCTTGCTTCCGAAATGAAAAAAAGAGGGTATACTGCAGGAATATTGGATGCAGATGTCACTGGACCCAGTATTCCAAAATATTTTGGAATTACAGAAAAAGCACGAGGGGATGAAGAGGGGCTTTTAATCCCAAGCGAAGCTGAAAACGGAGTAAAGATTATCAGTACAAATATGCTTCTAGAGCATGAGGACGATCCTGTATTGTGGAGAGGTCCTGTGATTACAAATCTTATCCAGCAGTTTTATAATCAAGCTGCTTGGGGAGAAGTGGACTTTCTCTTTGTAGATATGCCTCCGGGAACTGGAGATGTACCTCTTACGATATTCCAATCCCTGCCCATTGATGGAATTGTTATTGCAACTTCGCCTTCAGACCTTGTTTCTATGATCGTACGAAAAGCGATTAAAATGGCGGATATGATGAATATTCCGATTATTGGAGTGGTAGAAAATATGAGTTATTTAAAATGTCCAAACTGCGATGAGAAAATTTCAGTCTTTGGAAAGAGTAAAATTTCTCAGATAGCACAGGAAGAAAATATCGATACCTTTGGACAAATCCCTATCGATCCTAAAATATCCGAAGCCACCGATGCAGGAAGGATTTTCGATATAGAAATTTTAGAAATAGCAGATGTTTTAAATGCAGTGGAAAGCCTTCATGAATAAATGCTTCACCAAATTCACTGAAAATAAAATTTAAAAAGGCATATTATAATAAATTTTTATACTTTCAATAGAATAATGCAGATAAAAGGAGACTTATACTTAAGATCTCCTTTTAAATTACAAAAAAGTAATAATAATCAAAATAACAAAAAATGCTTTTACAATAGAGGGGAACTAGAGATTTTTATGGAATTGTTAAAAAAGATCTCAGATACTTTAAAGTGAAAGGGAGAAAAAACGATTTCATATTCTAAAACAAGATATATTTAAAATTAAAACTATATAAAAAATGAGCTTATTAACAGCTGTTATAATTATTTATTTTGTTAAGAAGCTTAAGATTTACCGTTTTTTTCTTAAAAGGTTGCAAAAAAGTTACAAGCCATTTATAATATTTGAAGACGGTAAAGCTTTACCGTTAGTTTATTTCTGTACATTATAATAATACACTTTCTTTCAACATCTTATACTTCTTAGAGAAACGCTCCAAGACTTGTAAGAGAACGGAATTGAGGGTATAATAGTAGTGTACAAAATAATTCCTTTCTTCTTGTTTACTGTATTAAGAAGGCATCGGAACTCACAACTACGTAGTACATCGATCATGTGTAAGGCTACTATAGTTGTGTAGAGGACTGTGTTGTATCTACAAGCTACAGTTTCCATTGCCCATTGTATCGATGGGTGCACAGAGTGATGATGTCTAGTCAAGTAAAGGATCTTCGGATCCGGGACTTGCCTTTGTCTTAAAAGGTGGCAAAGAAGCGAGGGGAAAAATTTAAGAAGGAGTGATTTTTATCATGAAAAGTTCCATGAAAAAAGTCCTATCTTTTGTTTTAGCATTAGCGATGGTTGTTCTTGCTACCGTTCCTGCATTCGCAGCGACAGGTGTAGTAGATCCAGCTGATCCTAATCACACACAAATTAAATTTGTGGTAACAAAAGGCGGACTAAAAACAGACGACGGTACAGCAACTACTGAACCTGGTAAACCTGGTGAAATCGAAAGATTAGCTAGAGGTGAATACGAATTAACAGATGGTGAGTATTTAACTGAAAATACTACTTATGTAGTAGAAATGGAAATCGAAGAAGTAGTAGAGGGAACTCCTAACAAGTTCGCTATAACTACAAATGCAAAAGGTCAAATTTCTTCAGTTAAAGCAATCACTGAAAAGATGGAAGATGGAGAACCTGTAGTAGTTAATGAAGTAGCTTTAGACGTTAAAGCCCCTTCAGAATTCCAATTCGAATTCAAATTAGCTAACCCAGCAGATGCAGATGGATATACTATCTACACTCGCGATACTCAAGGAAAAGCAGTTGAAACTGCTACTGACTTAAGAGTTTATGCAGTAGAAGTTGAGAATGGCGAGTATGTATATGGTGATTCTAATGCAATCAACCAAGTAGACTATGATAGACACTTAGGTAATTTCGGAGTACCAGCTGGAAGAAACAATGACAACGGAGATATCGCAGTTGACAGTAAATTTGTATTCTCTGATGCAACATTAGAACTAGCTAAAAACTACGTTTCTGGCGAAGGTCTTCCAATCGTAGCTTTAGTAGAAGCTGGTAAAGATAAAGCTTATGATACTGACGATGATATCGTAGTATTTACAAACTTCTCTAAAGATAGACAAGCTGTATTAACATTACCTGTATTAGGTGAAAACTATGCAGATCTTAAAGTTATTGTTAGAGGATTAAACAATCCTACAGTAGCTGTAGAAGGCGCAACTGTTGAAATCCAAAAGAACTCAACTGAATTATTCGGACCTGAGTCTTTCGGAGAAGCAATTGCAACAGGAAAAACAAACTCTAACGGAGAAGTAACATTCTCAAATGTTAAAGTTGCTGACTTATTAAAATATTTAAGCGACGATGCTATTGAGGATGATGTCGATTACGAAGATAGTTTCAAAGAAATCAGATTACCATTTAGAGCAGTCGTAACTGCAGCTAATGGATACTCAGTTCCTGAAGGAGTTACATTAACTGCTAGTATCATTGATGCTCAAAATGGCGAAGTTGTTATCAACTTAGTACCAACTGGCGCAAGCCAATTAGTTAAGAGAATCTATGGAGATACTCGTTTTGATACTTCTGTAGAAGTAGCTAAAAAATTATATGCTAACGCTAATGAATTAGGCGCTAACCAAGTTAACTTACCAGAAACTGATCCATTAAACGGTAAGAAAACTGTTATCCTTGCTAATGGTATGGACTTCCCAGATGCATTAACTGCAAATGGTTTAGTTAAATACTATGATGCACCTATCCTTTTAACTGATGGCAATAAACTTGCTCCATCTGTTGAAAAATTCATCGAAGATTATGATGTTGAAGGTGTTATTATCCTTGGTGGTACTGCAGCTGTTAACCCAGCTTTAGAATCCGCTTTAGAAAAACAAGGTTTAACTACTACTCGTTTATTCGGGGATAACCGTTACGGAACTTCAGCAGCAGTTGCTCAAAGAATTGCATCATTAAATGGTGGAGTTCTTCCAATGATCGACGTTGAAGAAGCGAACGTAGATACTGAATTCCAAGCTTTCGTAGCATCTGGAATGGACTTTGCTGATGCATTAGTAGCATCTGTACCTGCAGCTATCTACGGAGCACCAATTCTTCTTACAGCTCCAAACGCTGTACCTGCTGAAACAACAAAAGTAATCAACGATTACAAAGTTGTATCTGGTATTGTAGTTGGTGGAGACGCAGCGATTACTCCTGCAACTTACACTAACTTAAACATTGCAACTAAAGAAAGAATCTACGGAGAAAACAGACAGTTAACTTCAATGAGAGTAGCTGAAAGATTCTTCCCACAAGCTGGTAGCGCATTTGTTGCTGGCGGATTAAGATTCCCTGACGCTTTAGTTGGCGGTGCTTTATCAGCAGAAAAAGAAGCTCCTATTCTTTTATCTAACTCAGCTAACTTAACTCCAGCAGTTAAAGACTATATCGTTAAACACAAAATTACTGATGTAGTTATTCTTGGTGGTACAAATGCAGTTTCTACAAATGTACAAGGCCAATTAAACACTGCTGTTCTTGAAGCAAGCAAGTAAGAATAGAATAAAAGCAATTCAAAAGAGATGAGCATAGCTCATCTCTTTTTTTGTATTTTCGCAAATATCTGCAATTATTCTATTTTATAAAACAAAAAGTACCGAAGCGATATTGCTCAGTACTTTTTGTTTTATAGAGTTAGAAAATGTAATATTAAGGTGAAATTCTAAAATGTTCTATTTTTTATGTTTCATATATTTTGATAATAAAGCCGTCATCTGATTTCTGGGTTTCCAATAATCAAGTTCGTATAATACATAAAAGTCTTTTGTCCAGCGGTATTTCCATGGGTACCGTCCTGCCCCGAAATCAAATTCTAAGATATCATCACGTTCGTAAAGATAATGCAAGAGATCATAATAGAGGACAGAATTTGTTCTATACTGTTTGAATGTAGGATTGTAAGCGATATTCCAAGAATAAAGCCTCTTTTTGAACACGAAATTATAGTTGTAGCATATAATTTCACCGTGGCTATCTCTTAATAAAAACAGAATAACGGGGGATTGTTTTGAGACAAGCTCGATATACTCGTTTCTTAAGGCATCATTATAAAGGCTCCTTCGAGCAGTTTTATTCTTTTCTTCTTGCAAATACTTTTGTTCCATCCGGTGCAGCTGTGCAATCTGCTCGTAAAGATCGCTGTTTATCGAGTTATGTATTTCAAAAGTATAGCCTGTTTCTTTTTTTAGCTTGTTTTTAAAGTTTTTAATATTCTTCGAAAATCCCCTTTTCAAGTCATTGAAATTTTCAAACTTATTTAGATATAAAGTGGGTGATTCAACTAGATATTTCAGAAGAGGATTGTATTTTTCGTTCTTTAAAAAATAATGAGCTAAATCACTTTTGCTATCAATATAAGAAAGAACCATTCTATCCCATAAGCTGCCTTTTTCTTCTATCGTTTCTACAATTTCTTTAATAAATTTTTGAACATTAGAGAGGATGGAGCGGTCAAGCAGAAGATTATGATAATCTCCTTGATTTATAAAATGAAGCTCCTGCCATTTAAGAAACAGCTTTTTTCGTTTTAATATATAAAAGGGTCCAATGCCTGCTATTTTATCATTATGATAGAGGACAATGATAAGGGGAGAGATGTCATCGTCTTTTTCATAAACTTTGAGCCATGATTTTGTAAAGGAAAAAGAGTTATAGACGAGTGCATCCGGATCTTGTTGTTCCAATCGAATCCAGTCTTCTTCTAGTGTTAAAAATTCATCGTAACTTGTTATTATTTTTTTATCCATGCGTTCTCCTCCTAAAATGATTATAGCATAAGAGAGATAGGAAGGAATTGGGCTTGATCTATAAATCGAATTCATGTTTAATAAAGGTATAAGAATATAAAAGGAGAAAGAGATGGAGAGATTTAAGGAAGTGATTCGTTCAGAAGGTTTTAGCGGTGTTATAAAAAGAGGAAAATCTAGAATATATAAAACCTTCTATATTTTAAAAGCTGAAATAACTACGATGCTGGAGAATACTATAGAAAATGAGAATTTTGTATGCAGAGTAATAGATAAAGCAGAGATAGAAAAAATAGCAGAAGATTATCCTGAAGAATTTGATGAAAGAAAAAAGAGTATCTTTTTAAACAGGATCAAGGATCCGCAGCATAGAGGGATCGTTGTTCAGTACAAGAACGATATTTGCGGTTATTTATGGTCTTCAATAGGATCGTTAGAAGAAGAGGAATCCGGTTACCAGAGGAAACTTCAAAAGAATGAGATGTATTTATATGATCTCTATACCTTTAAAAAGTATCGCAGACAAGGTGTTGCGGATACGGCTTTTCATCATGAAATGAGATTTTATAAAAATAGAGGCTATCAATATGCCCTTGACTTAGTGGATGAATCCAACAAACCATCGATGTCGGCGATGAATAAAATGGGCTTTTCAAGGATTGGAAAAGTGTATTTCAAAAATTGGAATGGAAAGAAATATAATAAGGTTGTGGAAAGATGAAAGAACAATTAGCGCGAGTTTTAAGAGGACCTATTCGTCTATATAATGAAAGATTGATCCATAAATTATACAATAAAAAATTTTCCCTTAAACCCATTGCAGAAAAAGAAAAGAACTTGGTCCTTGTGCCCCATGTAGATGATGAAACGATAGGTATGGGTGCCTATCTGTTAAAGAGTTCTAAGGAACATATACTCTGCTATAGTACAGACAGCGGAGGAAGTCTTTCGGCTCATAACTACGAAGATACAGTTAAGGAAAGAAGCAGGGAAGCCCTAAGAATTGCAAAAGAATTAAATATAAAAAGAGTAGAATTTTTAGGTGTTGGAGAGGACCGATTTATAGAAGAAGCTGAATTGAAAAAAGAAAAACTAAAGCAGATAATTATAGAGGAACAATTCGATAGAATTTTTACGGTCTCTCCCTATGATGCCCATCCCATCCATCGGCAAACGACAGGTCTTTTGTTGTCCATGATAGATAATATTCCAGAGCATTGCAGGATTGTGTTTTATGAAGTGAGCAATCTCATGCCGGATCATTGGATTAATTCATATGCAGCAATGAATCGGGAACTATTCCTTCGAAAGAGAAATCTATATTCTTTTTTCCCTTCTCAAGAAAAGACAATGGACTTTGATATATTCCAAAGACTGAATCGTAGAAAAGGAAAAGTTTTAGAAAATGGTTCTTATGCAGCGGAGTATTTTAGCGACTTAAGCAAAGAGGAATTTAAAGAACGGATGGAAAGTTTGAGTGAACTAGACCTTCCAAAATATCGTATTGGCAATCATAGAAGTTTTAGAAAAACAGTATAATCGTGGAGATAGAGTAAAAAAGAGTTGAACTGCATCCGCTGCAGTCCAACTCTTTTTTAGTAGAAGTTATTTTAATAAAAGGTTTAATTTCAAGATAAGATTATGTATTTTGTTCGATTATTTCTTTGATTTTTTCCGCTGCATAATTCTTATAATATTCTCCCACATCTCCATGGTTTGTATAACTTTCTTTATCTAGTTCATAGAATATTCCATACCTGTCCAAAACTTTTGTGAAAGGGAGGATATGATTTTTATAATGGTGGTCTTCGGTACTGATATGGATATAGAATTTTGTCTGGGAGGAAGGGACAAGGAAATTTGTAATCAGCTGATTCATTTCTTCCTGAGTTGCTTTCCCATGATCCCCCATAATATAGTCGATATACTCCATTTTTACTTCCTGAAGATAGTCTGCAAGATAAACTTGGGGAGCACCGACAACACTATAGCCGTAGTTGTTTTTCAGGGCTTGATAGATGGCCGCATAGCCCCCTTTGCTGCTTCCGGCAGTGATAATATGGTCTTTTGATATTCCTCTTTCACAAGCGGTGTTTTTTATTAAAAAGCTTACAGCCCGGTCTAAGAAGAAGTCTCTCTTTTCTCCTAAGTAATAGGAGCCCTCTACTCCATCCGGTCCGTAATTATCTAAGATAAAGAGTTTATTTGCCTGAATATCTTGAAAGCTTTTTATATAGTTATACCGGGCTCCTGCTCCTTTTCGCGAAAAACCGGAGAAAGTTACGATGAGATAGGGGCTGTCCTCTGGGAAAAACATATATTTTAAGGGCTTGTCTTCCAGAGTGAATTTATGTTCATATTTTAATTTTAAAAGTTCTACTTTTGCCATAGAGAAAATTTTCTTTATTATTTTCATAGGATTCACCTCTCTTAGAATATACTATATTTGAAAGTATTATTGAATAGAAGTGGCATAATGATTATGTTTTAGTAGAAAGAATGAAAGGAATTCTTTCTTATGATACTATCAAAGTAGAGATTATTTTAGCGGGGTAAAGAGATGGAAAAGAAAAAATACGATTACTATTTATATACAGTAATGGCTGTAACAGCTGTTATACTTTTTTTTATGATGATGCATGCACAGCCCAGCGGTACGGATTGGTATCGTGTTGGTTTTAGAGATAGAAGTCCATCCGGCTTTCTCGGGCTTTTAGGGCAGCAGTATCAGAATGTGGACGGGAAAGTGTTGGGGAATCTTTTCTCTTATCTTCTTATGGTACCGGAATGGCTGAGAGATCTTGTTAAAGCCTTGTTTATCCTAGGAACGATTTTTGTGATTTGGGGAATGTCTAAACGTAAAGATACGATGAGTTTTTTAGCAGTGTTTCTGTTTTTTACAGCCTTTTCGATACCCCTGCTCTCACAAGTTCTTTTCTGGAATACAGGTTTTTTCTATCAAGTATTTCCGGTTTATTTCTTTCTGATCTACCTTCTATGGATGAAGATGGGTCAGGGAGATCCAGAAAGAAAAAGAGAAATCCCTCTGGCAGTGTTCTTCTTTTTTTTAGGGATGGCATCTTGTCTTTTCGCCGAGACCCTTACCTTAGTATTTTTACCCTTAAGTTTTGTGTTTTTGGTGTATGAAAAGAGGGGTACCGGCAAGATATCTATAGAGGCAATATGCTGGAGCGTTGGAACGGTTATCGGTACGATTATTCTTTTTTCTTCTCCGGCCACATTTTTAGAAGGGTTGACTGTTTTTGCCAATGAAACCGGGATTGCTTCCGACAATTTTATTGAATATTATCACAACTTTAGAGCGGCATCTCCTTTTACTAATTTTTCCGTATTTGTAGTGATTCTTATAGGGATTATCAGCCGCTATCGCAAAAACTACACGAAGCTGGATCTTCCTATGGCGGTTATTGCTGGGTGCTTCTTCCTCTATGCTCTTTTAACGAAGGTGGTTCCTTTGGAATTCTTTCAGTTAAACAGTATCTATAGAGGCGGCGACAGCTCCATGATGAAGCTTGATTTTATTGTTCATGCGGTCTTTTGTTTATATCTGATGATTTACGGATTCCACGGGATTGAAAACAGAGAGAACCGACGAACCTGGTTTTTGGTTTTATCAGGAATCTTTATCAATTTTATGATCAATCTTTTTATCCATTCGCCTTTAGCAAAGGACTACTATCTGATGATGATATTTTTTATGATCTTGGCTGTTTTGTCTTTTGATGAAGACATGTTCGGGAAAAAGCAGTTTAACCGGTATCTTATTACTGTGGGATCGGCACTGTTGATACTTATACTCGCAAGAAGGGCCGTCCCTATGATAGAGAATGAAAATCAGTATAATGTAAATTTATTGCGCATAAAAAATACAATGGATAAGGGCGGTCTGGAAATACAAGTCAAAAACTATCCTCATCCGGAATTTATTGTAGATCCGGATAATAGGAGAATGATGAATGGGTTTTATTATAATGAACCGGGAGATTTAATAATTAAGACAGAAAAGTAGGTATCTGTATGGATGAATACACAAAAATTCAAGAGATGGCGGAAGAAATAAAAAAATTAAGAGAAGAAATTGCTACTGAAACTGTACAATTTCAATGGTTTGATCTGTTTAAGCGTGTGGCAGCGGCTATCCTGATTTTTATTATCGGGATGTATATTATACGTTTTTTACGAAAGCTCTTTCATAATTTTTTAATAAAGAAAAATTCAAGCCATGGGTTCAGACATTTTGCGGATGTCGCCTTTAAAATCGGTCTTTATATTATCCTGCTCACAGCAATCGCCTCGGTGTTGGGGATTGAAACGGCATCGATTGCTGCTTTAGTTGCATCGATCGGGCTGACGATAGGTTTGGCTCTGCAGGGAAGCTTATCGGACTTGGCAAGCGGAATTCTCTTAGTAACCCTGCATCAGATACGGCGGGGAAATTATGTCTATTTGGCAGGCAATAAAGATCAGTTTCTGGAAGTAGATGAAATACGTTTATTTTACACCAGCTTTCTCACTGTTACAAAATCAAGACTCTATATCCCGAACTCAAAAGTTCTGAATGAGAAGATAGAAAATCTTTCGGTGATTGGAAAGACAAAGGTGGAAGTAGATATCGGGATTAGTTATGCTTCCGATATGAAACAGGCTAAAAAAATTATGGAAAAAATCCTTATGGAAAATGAATATACTTTATCCGAGGAGATTGAAATTTTTATAAAGAATTTAGAGGACAGTTCAGTTACGATAACAGGAAGAGCATGGGTGATGCCCCAAGATTATCTTAAGGCAAAGTTTTCGATTACGGAGAGGATAAAAGAGATCTATGATGAGGAAGGGATTGTTATACCCTATCCTCAGATGGATGTATATCTTCAAAATACAGAGAGTAAAAGGCAGAGTAAAGGAGCAGAAGAGTTATGATCACGGGATTAATAGGAGCGGGAGCAGTAGGCAGTTCGCTGCTGTATTTTGGAGCAGAGAAGGGACATGCTATTGTCGTGCTGGGAGACCCTGATCGATTGGAAAAATATAAAAAGGGAATCCGGATCAATGGCAGAGATATTGCGGTGCAGGTTCAAGAAAAGAAGGATCAACCGCTGGATATCCTGTTTCTATCGGTGAAATCAATAGATTTTGAGCAGGCAGTAGAAAACCTTCAGAAGTCCATCGATAAGAGAACGATCATTGTATCCTTAATGAACGGAGTGTCTACGGAGACAGAGCTTAGAAAGAGATTCACAAACCCTGTTGTTCATGCAGTGGTACGAGGTTCCTTTAACCGTGGAAAAGAGGGAACCGTTTTTAAAGAAGATCAAATCAATATCACCATCGGTTCGGAGGGTAAAAATAAAGAAGCCGTAACAAAAGTCGAAGCATTTCTAAAACAGATCAGCTATCCTTATATTCTTTCTGAAGATATTATTACAAATATGTGGAGCAAGTTCTGCATCAATGTTTCTGAAAATCTAATCGCTGCTGTGCTGGATTTTAATTATGGACAGATGAAGAAGAGAGAGATTCTAGAAGCTGTAAAACTGGTGCAAAGAGAAGTCGTTGAGGTAGGCAGGCACTACGGAGCGAAATTATCGGAAGAGAATATATCGGATAATATTAAGGCATTGATAGAAGAGATAGACGAAGGAGTTCCATCCACCCTCCAGGATCTTAGAGCCTGCAGAAAGACAGAAGTGGATTTGTTTGCAGGAGAAATGATCCGCCTAGGGGAAAAGGCAGGGATCGAAACCCCTTATTCCAAACTTTTGTACTATCTGGTGAAGGGAAAAGAACAATAGAATAAAAGTGTAGATAATGATATCTTGACAGGTTTACTCAGGATAAAGAGTTTGTATAAATACAGGTCTAAGTGTTCTATTTACTTCTTTTCGAGTTTTCTAGAAGATAAAAAACATGTACTACTAAAGAATCCTTGTTTTCGAATTCAAAAACAAGGATTTTTTTCTTTTCTTATATGTACGCAGATTTTTGAGGCAAAAGCGAAAAAATTCCCCTCTCCCCTCTAACATACTCCACACTTTTTTAATGTTTCTTCTACTCTTTATTTGCATATACAGCCGTTTCTTAGTATAATCAGTACAAATTTAGGATTCGTTCAGAAGGAAGGGGCAGGCTATATGATTAAGGATTTTGATTTTAAAGATTTAGATAATACCTATTCGAATTTTAAGACCAAGGATTTAGCAGAACAGCTGGCTGTATTGCAAAGACAGTGCACTTATATGAAAATCCCTGTGATGATTATCGTGGATGGTTTTGAATCTGCAGGAAAAGGCGCTGTTATTAATGATCTTGTAAGAGAATTAGATACGAAACACTTTATTGTTCATGTGTTTGAAAGCTTAAGATATGAGGATTTGGTAAGACCTTATACATGGCGTTTATGGACAAGAATTCCGCCTCGCGGAGATTTTGCTGTATTTGACAGAAGCCATTACCATCAGGTAAAGATGAATGCAGATCAGTCGAAAGAAGAAATCGATAAACAGTTGGAGCATCTTTTGGATGTAGAAGATACCTTAATGAACGACGGGATGATTATTCTGAAGTTCTTTCTAAATATAAAGGAAGAAACTCAGACGGAACGCCTTAAGGTGTTGGAAAAAGATGAAGACCGGGATTTTCTAGTGGACGATTTCGACCGAAAAGAAAATAAGAATTTTAAGAAATATTTTAAGCATTATGATTATATTCTAGAAGAAACAAATACGTTTAGAGCTCCTTGGCATATTGTTTCAGGGGAGAATATTAAAGAGGCATCGAAATGTGTTTTAGGTCTTTCTATCAAAGAAATACAAAAAGGCATCGACTATTTATTAGGATTAAAAGAAACGGGAGATATTTTTGTTCGGGATTATCAAAAGAATCCCACTCATCTCCAGGAACTTCGTACAGATCTTATGCTTTCAAAGGATAAGTACGATAAAAAAATCGACGAACTTCAAGAAGAAGTCCAGCAGCTGGGGTATCGGCTGTTTAAGCATAAAATTCCTTCTGTGATAGTCTTTGAAGGAATGGATGCGGCTGGAAAAGGCGGAGCGATTAAAAGGCTTACAAAACCTATCGACCCAAGAGGTTATCGTGTCAACCCTACGTCAGCACCATCGGAGACAGAAAACAATCGTCATTATTTGTGGAGATTTTATATGAATTTCCCGAAAAAAGGGCGGATGACTATATTTGACCGATCTTGGTATGGCCGTGTTATGGTGGAAAGAGTAGAAGGTTTTGCGGATATACAAGAATGGGAACGAGCCTATGATGAGATCAATGCGATGGAAAAAGAGCTTGCGGATTTTAATACCTTGGTTGTAAAGTACTTTATTTATATCGATAAAGAGGAGCAGCTGGAACGGTTTAAAAGCCGTCAGAAAGAGAAACCCTATAAGTTGACTGACGAAGACTGGCGAAATCGTGAAAAATGGGATCAGTATGTAGAAGCGATGAACGAAATGATCGATCGTACGAATACAAAGGAAGCTCCATGGGTACTGATTGAAGGAAATGACAAGAAGTATGCCCGTATTAAAATCCTTGAAGATTTTATTCAAAGGGCGGAAGCGATCTGCCAGAAAAATGAAATAGAAAAAAATGAAAAGGAAAAGAAAGAAAAGAAATAACAGGATTTTGTAAAGGAATTCGGAGGCTTGATGAAATCAATATTTAAAATTGTTATAACATTTATACTATCAGTCCTTTTATGGAATGTGATCCTTGCGCCCACACTGGAAAACATAGAACTTGGGCAGACAACAGCGTTAAATGTAGTTTCTGGTGTGGTGGAAGAAAAAATACGATCCAGTTCAAAAAAAGAGCTGCCCAGTACACCTCTTGCCCAGAATCGGGAAGATCAGAAAGAACTCATCTATATGCCGATCAGTGAAAAATCAGCCTTAAGCAATTCCATAAAAGTAGAAAAGGACAAGGATGATGTTACGCTTCTTCGGTTCACTACAGAAAATTCCTACGAAGAAGTCTTAAGATATTTAGCTCATCTTCATGAAGGAAGAGTGAATCTTCATATTGACGGGATCAAAACAAAAGAAGATCAAGAAAAGTATATGGACGGGCTGCAGGAAGCTTGGAAAAATAACAAGGCCTATCTCGACCCGAGAGAATCTTGGTCCGGCATGAAATGGTCCTATATTGATATACAGCCCTATAAAATATATCTGGAAATGGATTTTGTTCTTACGGCAGATGAACTAGTATATTTGGACAAGGTATTTCAGGAGAAGGCGGAGTATATAAGATCTAAAACCAGCGATCCTGTAAAACAGGCAGAGTTCGCTTATCAAACTACAGTAAAAGATATAGAATACGATGATTCCAGTGCCGGCGTAAAACTAGGGGTTCAAGAAAGCTGGGTTCCCAGAAATGCTTATACCGCTTGTAAAACAGGTACTGTTGTCTGTTCCGGTTATGTAGATTATTATAACGGTATATTAGATGCGTTAGAAATCGGAAATCTATCTGTAGAAGGGGTCTATAAAAACAACAAGGGCGAGTCTATTCCCCATGCTTGGACAGAAGTAAAAGCTCAGGATAAGTACTTCTATTCCGATCCAACTTTTGGCGACGGTTACAGAAACAGCGACGTGGTATGGGAATGGTTCTCTTTTACAGAGCTTAAAGACAGAGTTGAGGATGAACGGTAAAAGAAGAAAAATGTGTAGTGTGATAGTGGGGAGAGGGGAGTTGTTGACGAAAAATGAGAAGTGCATTCGTTTTTCTGCGGGGTAAAAAGACGGACTCCTTTTGTGATAGTGTAAGGAAATAACCATGGATTTTATTGAAATAAAGGGTGGAAGAACTTCACGCGGTTTTCTGCTATAATGAAAATAGAATAAATTTTAGGAGGTATTTTATGTCAATCGAAAGATATAAAACAAGTCATCGCTGGAGTGTTGCTACAGTACACAATGGTACTGCTTATATTACAGGACAAGTTGCCAGCGACTTAAACTGCGGAGTAAAAGAGCAGACAAAACAAACATTAGAAAAAATTGATGGTATTTTAGCTGACTTAGGTTCTGATAAATCTAAAATCTTAATGGCTACGATCTATATGAAAGACGTTACAACTTTCAAAGAAATGAACGAAGCTTGGGATGAGTGGGTTGCAGAAGGAAATGCGCCAGCAAGAGCATGTATCGAAGCTGCAGCAAACAATCCAGATGAATTAGTAGAAATTATCGTAACAGCAGCAGTAGACTAAAAAAATAAAAGGTGAAGACAAATCGTCTCCACCTTTTTTATTGCTAAAATTTATTATGTTATCTTATTTCGAAATAGTATGAGTAGAGTAGAAAGCACATTCGCTCGAGCAGTTCTAGATTAAGCGGTATCATCTGTTCTTATATCAAAAAGAAACAAGACCCATGTTTCTACCCTAACTCCCCTCTATCACTCTTCACACTCCACATTTCTTTTAAAAAAGCTCTCACACTTCTTTATTTGTCCAAAAGGTATCCATATCCTTCTTCTTCCATTTTGTCTTTTGGAATAAATCTTAAGGAAGCGCTGTTGATGCAGTAGCGAAGACCTCCTTTGTCTTTTGGACCGTCGGGGAAGACATGGCCTAGATGAGCATCTCCTAGAGCGGAACGGACTTCCGTTCTTATCATGCCGTGGCTGTTGTCTTCTTTATCTTCTATAACAGAATCATCGATGGGTTTCGTAAAGGAAGGCCATCCGCAGCCGGCGTCGAATTTATCATCGCTTGAGAATAAAGGCTGTCCGGTCGTAATATCTACATAGATTCCTTCGTCGCTAAACTTATCGTATTCTCCCGTGAAAGGTCTTTCTGTTCCGCTTTCTTGGGTAACCTTCCATTGATCCGGTGTCAGTTCTTTTTTTAGAGTTTCTTTATCTTTCTTCTCATAATCGAAAAAAGGATTATTGTCTTTTTTATTTGTCAAAACGTCGCCCTCCTTTGGCAGTGTATCGAAACTTACATGACAGTATCCGTTAGGATTTTTCTGAAGATAATCCTGATGATATTCTTCTGCAATGGAAAGATTGGCTAAAGGTTTTACTTCCGTTTCGATTTTTTTGCCGTATTCTGATTCTACTTTTTGAACAGCTTTCTCGATAATCGGCAGATCTGTTTCATCCAGATAATAGATGCCGCTGCGGTACTGGCTTCCCCGATCGTTTCCCTGCCGATTTTTTTGAAGGGGGTTGATCGTAAGGAAAAACTGTTCCAGCAGATGTTCTAAATCAATCACATTCGGATCGTATTCTACAAACACCGCCTCAGCATGTCCTGTTCGTACGCTGCAGACTTCTTCATAGCTTGGATCTAGAAATTCTCCGTTGGCATAAGCGGAGAAAGTTCGGACAACCCCGGGCAGCCTCTGCATATATTCATCGGTTCCCCAGAAGCATCCTCCCGCTAAAACAATGGAGTTATGAGGATCGGCCGTGGAAATATCTGTATTTTTACCTATCTGCAAACCTATATTTAAAACGTTGTTTTCTGTATTCATTGAATTTCCTCCTTTTGTACATCCTACTAAAAGGGCTAAGAAAAGCATCAGTATTCTTTTCATAATAATCTCCTTTGTTTCATAATTTACCCGAAATAGTTTCACTCATTCAAAAAAACGCTGATTATAAGGGGGTGTTGTCACGAGTCTTAAAAGAATCTCCTTTTTGTTTTTAGAAGGATCTTTTAACACTTCGTCAAAGAGAAATTCTAAACTTTTTCCGATGAGAGGACCTGGGGGAATGCCGATATTTATCAAATCTTTGCCAGAAACAGCAAGGTTTTTTATAGACAGGCAGGGCTTTTCTTTTAGAACGTCTTGCAAAGACTTTTTATATAGGGAAAGATTCTCTCCTGTATTTTCTTTAAAGCGGATGAAGCGCTCCATGTTTTCGTTTCCAAATTCTGCTCTGTTTTTTCGTATGAAATAAGGCTGATCTAAAAGTACATCCCTTTTATGTTCCAAAAGAAAGAGAACCTGCCTTCGAAGTTCCTTAGAGTAGGGATAACGATAAAGATGCTCTTTTTGCAGCTGGACATCTTTGTATAGAGCTTCTAACAAAAGAGTCAGCTGAAGGGAAAGATCTTCAGGATGGTTGAAAGTGTATCTTTTTAATTTTGAAGACCGGGGAAAAAGAAATTTTAAAATATCCGTTTCTTCTAATAATCGGATTCCTTTTGCAGGGTTTTCTCCTGTTATGATTTTTGTGAATTCCTCCAGAATCCGTTCCCTGCTTATATATTTAAGATCGCCGGACATTTCCTTTATGGCAAGAAATGTGTTTTTTTCAAAGGAGAAGCCTTCTTTTGCAGCGAAACGCACCCCACGAAGGAGACGGAGCACATCCTCTTTAAATCGTTTTTTAGGGTCTCCGATAGCGCGAATGATCCTTCTATCCAGATCTTCTTTTCCGTTGAAATAATCCACCATATTTTCCCGAGGGGACCAAGCCAAGGCGTTGATCGTGAAGTCTCTTCTCTCAAGATCTTCTTTTAAGCGGATCCCGAAAGAAACTTTTCCAGGTTTTCGATGATCGTATTGCGATTCTTTGCGAAAAGGTGTGATCTCAAATTCGAATCCTTTGTAGAAGATTTTCAACGTTCCGAACTCTTTTCCGATATCGATAATCTTAGCCTCTTTTAAAATCGATTTTGTTTCTGAAGGAAGTGCGTCTGTAGTGAAATCATAATCCATGATCTGTCTTTCGGAAAGAAGATCTCTTAAGCTCCCTCCGACAAGATAAAGCTTAAAGTTGTTCTTATTATATAGATCAAAGAGTTCCAATACTTCTTGCGGCATTAAATTCTCCATAACATCCCTCCTATAGTTATTTTACTACAAAGAAGGGAATAGATTAGATAGAAGTAAAAGTTTGGTTATAAGAAAATAAAAAAACAGTCAGTAAATAGAGAAAGGAGCGGAATATGGGAAAAATAACAGGTGCAGCTATAAGCCCTCATCCGCCTATTATACTGCCTATTGTAGGCGGAGGAAGAGAAAGAGAAGCCTCTACAACTATTACCGGCATGAAAAAAATGGCCAAAGAAGCAGCGAGAAAAAAACCGGATACGATTATCGTAATCACTCCCCACGGAACAGTATTTCGAGATGCTCACTCCATTGTAATGGAAAATGAGCTTTCAGGAGATTTTACAAGTTTCGGAGTAGGGGATTCTTCACAAAAATACGAGATCGATATGGAATTAGGAGAAAAAATACTTGCGAAAAGCAAAGAGAAAAATATACCTCTCCTTAGAATAAATCGAGAATTTATGAAAAAATACGGGGAAGAACTCTCCTTGGACTGGGGTGTGCTTGTTCCCATGTATTATATCGATCAGGAAATTGAAAGCGTTAAGATACTCCTTATGGCTTACGGTCTTCTCGATGGAAAAGAGATGGAGAAAATGGGGGAAGTATTAAAAGAGGCGATAGAGGAAAGGGAAGGTTCTGTTATGATTCTTGCTTCCGGGGACTTATCCCATGCTTTAAAAGACTCCGGACCTTATTCCTATAATTCTCAAGGACCTGTTTTCGATAAAAAGATAAAAGAATTAGTAGAACAAGGAGATTTTCAAGGAATTATAGATTTCGACAAGAAAATCAGTGATCCTGCGGCAGAGTGCGGACTGCGGTCTTTTCAAATAATGGCAGGAGCTTTAAAAGAAAAAAACGTGAAGCCGGAGGTCTTTTCTTATGAAGGACCATTCGGAGTAGGATATATGACGGCCTTTATAGATGTGGAGGAAGAATGATGAGTGCAGAAGATTGTATACTGGATTTAGCGATTGCAACAGTGGAGCTTTACACAAGAGAAAGACGAGTGCCGGTATTTTTAAAGGATGAAGATTTTGAAAAATATAATATAAAGAGAGAAGATTATGAAGAGCTGAAAAAACTGAAAGCCGGATGTTTTGTTACACTCCATAATCCAGAGCTGCGGGGCTGTATCGGAACGATAGAACCGGTTCAGGATAATCTGGCAGAGGAAATTATTCAAAATGCATTATCCGCCTGCAGCCGAGATCCCCGTTTTCCGCTGGTACAGGAGGAAGAACTCGATACTCTCGATTATAGTGTAGATGTTCTAGGAGAGCCGGAAAGGGTAGAATCTCTCTTGGATCTTAATGTGGAACGTTATGGAATCATCGTTTCGAAAGGAACTCGAAGAGGTCTCCTTCTGCCGGATCTTGAGGGGGTAGATACGGTTGAAAAGCAGCTTTCCATTGCTCTTCGAAAAGCAAATATTTCCCCTTCCGAAATCTATGAGGTGGAGCGTTTCGAAGTAGTGCGCTACGAGGAGGGGATCTAATGAAGGAAGCATTATGGTATGAAACTCTCGAGGAGGAAAAAGTCCGGTGCAGCCTTTGTCTTCACAGCTGCATCATCTCCGAAGGCGAATACGGAATCTGCAAGGTACGAAAGAACAAAAAAGGCAGGCTTTATTCTATGACCGACGGAATATTCTTGGCAGAAGGATACGATCCCATCGAAAAGAAACCTTTAGCCTATTGCAGACCGGGGTCGGTTATTTATTCTGTAGGAACGGCAGGGTGCAATTTTCATTGCGACTTTTGCCAAAACTGGCAGATTGCAAAAGACTTCTGGGATCTTCCCCAGTATAAAATAGAAGATGAAGAAGTATTAAGGCGGGCTGCATTAGAAGGGTCTATAGGAATTGCATTTACCTATAATGAGCCGACCATGAACTATGAAGGGATGCTGAGACTCGCAAAAAAAGCGAAAAACAGAAATCTTATTACAGCAGCAGTGTCAAATGGGAGTCTCCAAGAAGGACCTATGAGAGAGCTGGCGCCTTTTATCGATGCCTGGAATATTGATTTGAAGATGATGGATAGAGAGAAGTATAAAAGAATCTGCGGAGGCGATCCGGAAACAGTACTTAGAAATATAAAGATTGCAAAAGAATTCGGCCATGTGGAAGTAACCACCCTTCTAATCGACGGGGTGAATACAGAAGAAAAAGAAATAACAACGTTAGTAAAAAGGATCGCAGAGATCGGTCCGGATATTCCTCTTCATTTTTCAAGATATTTTCCTGCTTATAAAAGGACAGATCTACCCACAAAGATTGAAAGCTTATATAAAGCCAAGGAGATCGGCGAAAAATATCTTAAGCATATTGTACTCGGAAATATACCTTATGAAGTTAAAGGAAGAACTTAAAAGCCCTAAAAAAAGAGATATAAAAAAAGAGTGTGAGAGTGGGGAGAGTGATAGAGTGGAGTTATGGTAGAAACATGGGGCTTGTTTCTTTGTGTATAAAAGGGCAGGTTGTTTTGGTGGGATACGGAGCTGCTAATGCGGAAGGTAAATCTAGTGAAGATTAGTAAAAGAGCGGAGTTGGGATAAAAGCTTCGCTTTTTTTATGGACAGGATTAGTGAAAGGATGAAAAATAACTCTTTTTTTGCAAAATTAGTACATTAAATTATTATAATTCAGAAAATAACTATTGAACTCCTACTTGGTTATGGGTATATTAATATAAGGAGGAATTCATATGATAGTTTCAACAAAAGGAAGATATGCAATCAGGGCTATGGCAGATATTGCTATTTATGGAAAAGAGAAACCTGTATCATTGTCAGATGTGGCAGAACGTCAGGAAATCTCGCAAAAATATTTGGAAGCAGTTGTCCGCCCCTTAAATAAATCAGATTTTTTAATCAGCAAAATGGGTAAAAACGGCGGCTATCGTTTAAAACGCGAACCGAAAGAGTATACACTTTTAGAAATTCTTCAAGCAGCGGAAGATAGCCTGGCACCGGTAAGCTGTTTAGAAGGAGAAGGACCAACCTGCAACCGCAGCGATAAATGTTTGACCCTTCCAATATGGAGAGAACTGGACACTTTGATCGAGAATTTTTTCGGGAATTTAACATTGGAAGATGTGCTGAAAGGCAATGTAAACAACGAGAATCAGATTCCATTATAAAAGCTATTAAAAATTTCCTCATGTCCTATTGACAAAGTAGGAGTTTACCTTTATGATAAATATAGGAAGTTCGGGGGGATTATTATGTCTAAATTATTTATTCATATTTCCAGAAATTCATATACTTCTGGACTCATGTGTTCTTCAAATTAATAACATCCAGGAACAAATAAAAATATTTTAAAGGAGAACACAATGACTAAAAATTATAAATTTGAAACATTACAATTGCATGTAGGACAGGAAAATCCGGATCCGGCAACGGATTCTAGAGCAGTACCGATTTATCAGACAACTTCTTATGTATTTCACGATGCAGATCACGCCGAGGCTCGTTTTGCCTTGAAAGATCCTGGAAATATATATGGAAGACTGACAAATCCAACATGGGATACCTTTGAAAAAAGGATCGCAGCTTTAGAAGGAGGTTCGGCCGCATTAGCTGTAGCATCCGGTTCCGCAGCATTAACCTATACGATTCTTACTTTAGCACATGCAGGAGATCATATCGTTTCGGAAAGCACGATTTACGGCGGAAGCTATAATCTGCTTGAAAAGACGCTGCCGAATTACGGTATAGAAACTACCTTTGTTAAAGGAAATGACTTAGAAGATTATAAAGATGCAATTTTGGAAAATACAAAAGCTATATTTATAGAATCATTGGGAAATCCAAATTCTGATGTCCTTGATATAGAGGCAATAGCTGAGCTTGCCCACGAAAAGGAAATACCTCTTATCGTAGACAACACCTTTGCAACGCCTTTCTTATTAAGACCCTTGGAGCATGGAGCAGATATCGTGATCGAATCTGCGACGAAGTTTATCGGCGGACATGGAACAACCTTAGGCGGAGTCATCGTAGAAGGCGGTCATTTCGACTGGGGAAAATCCGGGAAATTTCCTTCTTTAACACAGCCGGATGAGTCTTATCACGGTGTGAATTTCTGGGAAGCTTTGGGACCGGCAGCTTTTGTAACAAAAATCCGTGCCGTACTCTTAAGAGATACCGGAGCAGCGTTGTCTCCATTTAATGCCTTTTTATTATTGCAGGGACTTGAGACACTGTCTCTAAGAGTAGAAAGACATTTGGAAAATGCGCTAAAAGTGATCGACTATCTAAAGGGACATCCGTTAGTAGAAAAAGTGAATCATCCTTCTTTAGAAGATCATCCAGATCACGATAATTATAAAAAATATTTCCCAAATGGGGGAGGCTCTATCTTCACGTTTAACATAAAAGGTGATGATGAAGAGGCGAAAAAATTTATCGACCATTTAGAACTCTTTTCCCTTTTGGCTAATGTAGCAGATGTGAAATCTTTAGTGATCCATCCTGCAAGCACAACCCATTCACAATCGAACAGAGAAGATTTAGAGAAACTTGGTATCTATGGAAATACAATTCGTTTGTCCATTGGTACAGAACATATAGATGATATACTAGAAGATTTAGATAGAGCTTTTAAAGCGATCAGCTAAATATTAAAATAAAGGAAAGAAGATGAATATCGACATGAGAGTATATGCAGATAACGCAGCAACAACACAAATGACTGATAGATCCATCGAAGCAGTTTTAAAAAGTATGAAAGAAGATTATGGGAACCCTTCCAGTCTTCATACAACAGGTCAGCTTGCAGCAGAAAAATTATATGATGCAAGAGTAAGACTTGCGAATATTATCGGAGCGAAACCGGAAGAGATTTATTTTACTTCTGGAGGGAGCGAAGCGGACAATCAAGCGATTCGTTCAGCAGCCTTATTAGGAGCGAAGAAAGATAAAAAACATATTATTTCGACTAAAATCGAACATCATGCAGTACTTCACACCCTTCAGCGCCTAGAAAAAGAAGGTTTCGAAGTTACTTATCTTGATGTTGGAGAAAGAGGAATTGTTGACGTTAAAGACGTAGAAGGTGCAATACGCGAAGATACAGCCCTTGTTACTATTATGTATGCAAATAACGAGATCGGAACGATTCAGCCGATTAAAGAAATCGGGGCGGTCTGCAGAGAAAAGAAAGTCTTATTCCATACAGATGCAGTACAGGCGATCGGCCATCTTCATGTAAATGTTGTAAAAGAAAATATCGATCTATTATCCCTTTCAGCCCATAAATTCCATGGACCAAAAGGAGTCGGCGCACTTTATGCAAGAAAAGGCGTACGTATTCTTCCTTTAATCGACGGAGGAGCACAAGAAAAAGGGAAAAGAGCCGGTACAGAAAACCTTCCGGGTATTATCGGAATGGTAGCGGCTCTAGAAGAAGCTATGGAAACATTAGACGAAGATAATAAGAAAGTAGCAGCCCTTAGAGATAAACTAATCGAAGGCTTGTCTCAAATCCCTTACAGCAAGTTAAACGGCGATCGGGAACAAAGACTGCCTGGTACAGTAAACTTTATCTTTGAAGGAATCGAAGGAGAATCCCTTCTTCTGCTTCTTGACCAAAGAGGAATCGAAGGATCTTCAGGATCTGCCTGTACATCCGGATCTCTTGATCCAAGTCATGTGCTTATGAGCTTAGGGCTTCCTCACGAAGTTGCCCATGGATCCTTAAGACTATCTCTTAGTCCGTTCAATACGGAAGAAGAAGTAGATTATATAGTGGAACAGACACCGGAAGTAGTAAACTATTTAAGAGATATTTCCCCGGTTTGGGAAGAAAATACAAAAAACAATCATTTCTTTTTAGATGAAAGGAGCAAATAAATGTTATACAGCGATAAAGTAATGGATCACTTTACAAATCCAAGAAATTTAGGAAAAATGGACGATGCAGACGGAGTAGGCGAAGTAGGAAACGCTACATGCGGCGATATCATGAAAATGTATATTAAAGTAGATGGAGACGTTATTACAGATGTTAAATTCAACACCTTCGGATGCGGTTCTGCCATAGCAACAAGTTCAATGGCAACAGAGATGATCAAAGGAAAAACTCTTGAAGAGGCTATGGAGCTGTCCAATAAAGCAGTAGTTGAAGCTTTAGACGGGCTTCCAAAGAACAAAGTTCACTGTTCTGTATTAGCAGAAGAGGCAGTTCTTGCAGCGATTAAAGACTATTATGATAAAAATAATATCGAATACGATACAGAAGTATTTAAAAAATTAGAGGAACCACACGAACATTAAAATGGGTAAAACGCTCCTCAATAATATAGATACACAGAGAGAAGACTTGGAAGAGTCTTCTTTCTGCGTTTAAAGTTCTATTTATGGTAGAATAAGTTTATATTAAAAAGGAGTAAAGTATGGATAAATTTTTAAAATTTATTAAAAGCAGATGGTTTGCCTTAGCCTTGCTGCTTCTTGTTTTTGCAGTGCTTTTGGAAGAGGTTTTCGAACGGGAAACACTTGTGACGGATCGTTTAGCCTATGGTTTTTTTGTGCAGAACTTAAGAGCGCCTTATTTGACTGGGATTTTAAAGATAATAACCGAACTTGGAGGGACGATTTTCCTTACTCTTATGGGCATCCTTTCTATTTTTCTTGTTAAAAACAAAATCATAAAATGGCTCATCCCTCTAAACCTTGTGTTGTCGGCTATCATAAACACTTCTTTAAAATACTTAATCCAACGCCCCAGACCGGAAGGATATCGTTTAATCGAGCAGGGAGGTTTCAGTTTCCCCAGCGGCCATTCCATGTCTTCTATGGCATTTTACGGATTTCTCATTTATTTAGTTCATAAAAAAGTAAAGAATGAGAAGAAAAGTAAAATATATACAGCTGTATTTTCTATATTGATTATTCTAATCGGACTCAGCCGAATATACCTGGGCGTCCACTACGCCAGCGATGTGTTAGCCGGATTTTCTGTAGGACTGTCCTATTTAATCGTTTTCTGTACCTTTGTGAAAGAAAAGTATGGGGAAGCGTTAAAGGAAGAGTTTTAAAAGAAAGAGTGATAGAGTGGAGTTATGGTAGAAAGGTGGAGCGTGTTTCTTTTGGATGGAAAAAGCAGGTTGTTATAGGTAGATACTGTGTCCTCGTTTATATTTTTATATCAAAAAAGCCTTGTTTTCGATTTCGGAAACAAGGCTTTTCATTTCTTTTATTCAAGAAAACTTTTAAGCCAACGGCGAAAAAGTTCTTTTCTCTTTTTTATTTTAGACTATAAACAATTCAATAGCATAAACGGCGATACACGCTGCAATCGCTACGGTTAGAAGGCTTTTTTCTTTATAAGCTAAGACAATAGCGATAATAAATCCTCCCAGTGCAGAATAAAAGCTTTCTGTGGAAGAAAGGATCGACGGGAAGATGAGTATCGATAAGGTGACAAAGGGTACATAGTATAAGAACGATTGTATAAAGCTGTTTTTTACTCTGCCTCGTATTAAAGTTAAGGGCAGGAGCCTCATAAGATAAGTTGTAATAGCCATAGTAAATATATAAATATAGGGATTATTCATAGTTTTCCTCCTTGATAGGGAAGAGCAGTGCTGCAATCCCTGTTATCACCAAGGTTAGAAAGATTAATCGTATACCTGAAGATATCTCCTTTACAACGGGAAGGACTGAGAAAAGGAAAGAACAAATCATAGAGATTGCTATAATGCCTTTTAGAAGATTCTGCTTTTTAGACGGCGGTACAATAACAGCGATAAGCATACCGTATAAAGCTATACTTAAAGCACTGACAGCCCGAACAGGAAGGAGACTGCCTGAAACGACGCCCAGTACCGTACCTAGAACCCAGCCGGGAATAGCGGCTGTCATCAGCCCGTAGGTATAGACGGGATTCAGCTCGCCGGGATAAGCTATCGATAAGGCGAAAACTTCGTCTGTTACTCCAGCAGCCATTAAAGCTCGTTTTTGAAAAGGTGTCCATACAGGAATTTTTTGAGACAGCGCACTTGACATAAGCATATATCTAGAATTAATAATAAATTGTGTTATGATGACTTCCCATAAGGCAGCCTGGGTTGCTATGGAAGTGAGGCCTGCAAATTGACCGGCAGATGTTACATTTGTCCAAGAAAGAATTCCCGACTGAAAGACCGTAAGCCCCTGCAGTCTTGCTTGAATTCCAAATGTAAAGGATACAGCGACATAACCCATAAATATAGGCAGCCCGTCTTTTATTCCCCTTCTATAGATCGATTTCAATGGATTCCCCTCCTTATATTCTATGAAAGAGTATAACATATTTTTGTAATTTCGCTATAGAAGCTATAAGGAATAAATAGATACTTGAAGACAAAAGAGAGGTGTAAAGAAGGGGACTTTAGTTGTATATTATTCCTATTCAAAACAACACTGGCTGCAGCAAATATTATTGCAGAAATTATGAACGGGGATATCAGAGAGCTGATTCCGAAAAAGCATTGGATTCAAAAGAAGAATCTGCTTTAAAGTCCATTAATACTAATTTACTAAATTATGCTATAATTAATCCATTAGGAGGTTTTTGAAATGAGTCGTGTAGATGAATTATATATAGAATCAGCAAAGAACATTCTTGAGAATGGATATAAAGAAAATGAAGCAGAAAATAGCCTTGTACGTGCGAAATGGGATGGGAAGGAAGCGGCCTATGCGATCTATCTTCCCCAGCAGATCACTACTTATAAAGCGGGAGAAGTCCCTATTATCAATCTTCGTAAAATTCCTTGGAAATCAGGTATAAAAGAAATCCTTTGGATCTATCAGGATGCATCAAACGATGTAAATCTCTTAAAGGAGAAATATAATGTACACTACTGGGATGAATGGCAGAATAAAGAGGGAAACCTTGGGAAATCTTACGGCTATCAGATAGCAAAATCTATAAAAAGTCCGGAAACAGGGAAGATGACAACACAGATTAAAAGGGTTATCGACGAACTTCGAAACAATCCTTTAAACAGAAGAATCTTTATGTCGATGATGGATATGGAAGATTTAGCAGATATGACCTTGATCCCATGCGCCTTTATGACCATGTGGACCGTGGCTGGAAAAAAACTGAATCTTACCTTAATCCAAAGAAGCGGCGACTTTCTAGCGGCTGCAGGTCCTGGATCTGTAAACGCCTTCCAATACTATGCTCTTCTTCGAATGGTAGCTCAGGTAACAGGATACGAAGCAGGAGAATTTATGCATTTTGTTCAAAATCTTCATATCTACGATCGGCACATTGAAACAGTAAAATCTATTAGCCAGATCGAATTAAAAGAAGAATCTCAACCGAAACTCCTTTTAAATCCTGGCATAAAGGAATTTGAAGATTTTACTATTGAAGATTTTACATTAGAAGATTATAATCCAGACGACAAAAAGTATAATATCGATATAGCAGTATAAGGAGATTTTATGGAAAGTACAAGAAAAGGCGGTCTTTCAGGAGCGGGACTGAAATGGATTGCTATTATAACCATGCTTATAGACCATATCGGTGCAGTGGTGTTAATGCCGTTAATATCTATCTCGAATATGCAGGGCGGACAAATGCCTATGGAGCTTATGACAATCTATACAATTCTCAGGACAATAGGAAGAATCTCTTTTCCCATCTTCTGCTTTTTAATTGTAGAGGGATTCTTTCATACAAAAGATGCTGTAAAATATAATATTCGTCTGGCTATTTTTGCATTACTATCTGAAGTGCCTTTTGACTTGTCTTTATTCGGAAAAGTATTCGAAACAAGCCATCAGAATATCTTCTTTACATTAGCCATCGGGTTATTCGCTATTATCGTTTTTCATAAACTGAGATTCAATATGACCTTGGCAGCCTTTATGATTGTCTTATTAGCAGCAATTGCAGCTGAAATGATCAACACAGATTACGGAGCTTTTGGAGTTCTTTTAATCTTTGTATTTTATTTCTTTAGAGACAAACCCTTACAGAGATTTCTTGCCTTTGTGGTATTATGTATCGTTAATGTAGTCTATACCTATATTCAGATGGGTTACGGATTTCATCCTATGATGATCGCTGCGATAATTCCAGCTCTTTTACCTGTATTATCATTGATTCCGATCCATATCTATAACGGAGAAAGAGGCAATCAGCCGAAATATTTCTTCTATCTCTTTTATCCGCTGCATTTATTGATTCTCTATTTTATATGTATAGCAGTAGTATAATGAAAAGCATTCTTAGGGGTGCTTTTTTTTTACTTCAATATCAATAATGAATATAAAACGGTTAATCATCTAATTCCATCATGGAAAAAGCTAAATATAATTTTACAAAATCTGTGATATTTCTTGGATTATACCCAGTAATCTCATACAGGCGATTTAATCTGTACTGCACTGTATTTTTATGAATATACAACTCTTCCCCTATTTCCTTGATTTTTCCATTGTGTTTAGAATAAGATTGGATAAGTTCAAGATATAATGCTATGTCTTTCTCAGGTATGTTTTTGGTTATAGAATTTATATAGATTTTTATATCTGTCTTAGTAGTATTATTAAATAGAAGACCTAAATCTAGATTTTCATAAAATGCAATAGAAGTGCTGCTGCTAGAGATAGAGTTCCATTTTAAAGAGGCTTTTGATTCATCATAAGATTTTTTTAAATCTATCTCATTTCTGTAGGATGAACCAACTCCAATAGAAAATGTACCATAGACTTTAATAGTTTCATAAATTTTATGGACGAGATATGACAATTCATCTTCATTGATAGCAGAGATAATGACAACAATTTCGTTATAAAATTGAGCTATATAATTATTGTTATCAATATTAATTAGACTCATGATTTTATTATAAACTTTATCTAGACGAGCTGAATCGATACTATCTTTTTCCCAAATTATAGTAATAATATATTTCTCAGAAATGTCATTTTCTGGATAAAGGCTAGGTCCTGCAGATTTATTATCTAAAAGTAATCCTTCGATTGAGATTCTGACATTTTCTTTCATTTTCATTTTATTGGTCTTGTACCAATCTTCATAGATAAGAATCTCGCTCATTTTTTTTATAATTCGGCCGTATTTATCTATAACATCAGGTTCTCCTGTAATTCCTATTACACCAATAATTTCATTCTCAAAGTACAGCAACATATTAATTCCCTTTTTAGAACCTTTATATAGATCATCGGAATAAATAAAGAGATCCTCCTTATTATGGATGCAGATTTTTGCCCCATAGTGTTCTTGTCCAATACGATGTTCATCTGTTGAGGCTAATATTACTCCGTTATTATCTATGAAATTGATATCATAATTGATTATCTCTTTCATGCTGTCAACAATTGATTGTGCAGCATATTTATTGATTTTCATATAATTTAATGTCTCCTATAACAAAATTAATTAGTTTATCGTTTTAAAATATGTTTTTTGTACTATAGTTTTAGAAGCGTTGTTCTAATAAAATGTTATCACAAAGTAAATTCTATGTATATTGTAGAAAAGGAAAACATTATCAAAAAAATATTTGGAGGGATAATATGGATGCAACAATTGCAAGTGTAAGTAGTACACAAATGTTATTAGGATTGGCAATAGGGATCATTGTACTTATTGTTTTATCGATGAAAACAAAAGTTCATACATTTATAGCATTAATAATTGCAAGTATGATCACAGGAATAATCGGCGGAATGTCTGTAGATGGTGTTATGACAGCTATTACAGATGGGTTTGGAAACACATTGAGAAGTACGGGTATTATCATTGGGCTAGGCGTTATGATGGGCGTTATCTTGGAAAAATCGGGTGCCGCAGAAAGAATGGCTTTTAGTATGATTAAGATGGTCGGAAAAGGAAAAGAAGAGTGGGCTTTAGGATTAACCGGATACATAGTTTCTATACCTGTCTTCTCTGACTCAGGACTTGTTATTTTAACTCCATTGGCAAAATCATTATCTAGATTAACAGGGAAATCGGTCATCGGATTAGGGTTAGCTCTAGCAACAGGACTACAACTGACTCACGTCTTTGTACCGCCTACACCAGGACCATTAACAGTAGCTGGGATATTAAATATTGATATTGGTCAGATGATTATTGCTGGTATTTTGACAACTATACCCACATTTATTGTTTCTATGATTTATTGCAAATGGCTTGGGAAAAAATTATATTTAATTCCAAATGAAACAGGAACAGAGTTTTATAAAACAGATTATAAAGAAGAATACGTTAAATCGATTGAAAATATCGAAGTATTATTTAAGAATAAAAATCTTCCTTCTACAGCGTTATCCTTTGCACCTGTAGTAGTCCCGCTAATTCTGATTTTTATTAATTCTATCGTAGGATTTTTAGGATTAGAAGGCGGAGCTATACCCTTTGCAAACTTTTTTGGTCATCCAATCGTAGCATTGATTATTGGTACATTAATATCGGCTTATGGATTAGGAAAAAACATGAGTAGACAAGAAGTGCTTGATTTTATGGAAGAAGGAATTAAAGCAACCGGTATGATTATGCTTATTACTGGAGCCGGTGGAGCTTTGGGAAATGTAGTAAGAGAAGCGGGCATTGGAGATGCATTAGGACAAGCAATTCTTAATACTCCAATTCCACCTATTATTATTCCATTTATTATAGCAGCCTTAATGAGAATTGCATTAGGTTCTGCAACAGTCGCTTTAACAACTGCAGCAACATTAACAGCACCATTAGTACTACAGTTAGGAATGTCACCTATCTTAGCTGCAATGTCTACTTGTGCAGGTGGAGTTGCATTTAGTTACTTTAATGATAGCGGTTATTGGGTATTCAATGGATTGTATGGATTGAAAGATATTAAAGATCAGTTCTGGGCAAAGACTATGATTTCTTTTATTGGGTCCGGAGTGAGTTTGCTCGCCGTCGTCTTAGCAAGTATATTCCTTTAAATAAGGAGGGTAGTTTATGTCAGGAATCATTAAGGTTAACCATTTAGATAATGTAGCTACAGCCAGCAAGGAAGAAGGTCTAAAGGAAGGGGATCACCTTGAGGAGATTAGAATAACTGTCCAAGAAGATATCCCATTTGGTCAAAAAATTCTGCTTGAAGATGTAAAAAAAGGCAGTCCAATTATAAGATATGGAGAAATTATAGGATATGCAGCTGAAACTAAAGAGAAAGGGCAATATGTAGATGAGCATTCTATATATATAGATAAGATCGATCATCTCAATGAAAACAATATTCCTGAATTTGAGGACCAATATCGATTTAAAGATGTTGAAAAAATAGAAGAGAGATATTTTTACGGTTATAGAAATCCAGATGGTTCTGTCGGTACTAGAAATCTTTTAGCGATCAATACGACTGTACAATGTTCGGAAGGGTTTGTGAATATCGCAGTTGAAAAAGTAGAGAAAGACCTTTTGCCTAAATATAAAAATGTTGACGGTGTAGCTGCTATAAATCATTTATATGGCTGTGGAGTGGCTATTAATGCAAAGAATTCAGAAATACCACAACGGACTATCAGTAATATTGCGCTTAATCCAAATTTTGGCGGTCGAGGTATCGCAGTATGTCTTGGGTGTGAAAAGTTCAAGTCAGAAGATGCATTCAATGGCATAGAGGCTGAATCTATCCTCGTTATGCAGGATTATCATGGTATGGAAGAAATGTTAGATGCCTTTTTGGAAAAGTCGGAAGCGGTATTACAGAAATTGAATAAGAGGAAAAGAGAAAAAATTCCTGTGAGTGAACTTCGGATAGGTTTGCAATGTGGAGGCAGTGATGCATTTTCCGGTATGACGGCAAATCCTGCAATTGGATATGCAGCTGATTTATTCATCCAGCAAGGAGCATCTGTTATATTTTCAGAAGTAACTGAAGTTCGTGATGGGGTACATCTTTTACTAAAAAGGATACGTGATAAATCAGTTCGTGAAAAAATGATACAGGAAATGAGATGGTATGATAATTATTTAGAACAAGCTGAAGTAGATCGAGCGGCAAATCCTTCTCCAGGGAACAAAGCGGGAGGTCTTGCCACAATTATTGACAAGGCAATGGGTTCGATTGCTAAATCAGGTACATCAGAAATTGTGGATGTTCTTTCGCCAGGAGAGCGAATTCGGAAGAAAGGTTTAACCTTTGCAGCTACGCCTGCATCAGATTTTGTCTGCGGGACACAACAGCTGGCATCAGGTATAAACATAATGGTATTCTCCACAGGAAGAGGGACAACATATAATTTAAAAGAAGTGCCGGTTATAAAAGTTGCATCCAATAATGTGCTTTATAAAAAATGGAAAGATCTTATAGATATCAATGCAGGAGAAATAGCAGATCACAGTAAAACTATAGAAGAAGTAGGAAATGAACTCTTTGAATATATTATAAAAGTTGCTAGCGGCGAAGATACTCGTGCTGATCATTATAGATTATATAATCAGCTAGCGGTGTTTAACCCTGCACCAATCACATAACAATAATAGAAAAATTAATAAAATGAACTTATAATTTGGAGGAAAATATGAAAGTAGGATTTGTAGGATTAGGAATAATGGGAAAACCAATGGCAAAGAATATCTTAAAAGCCGGATATGAATTAGTTGTTTATACTTTAGAAAAAGAAGTTATTGAAGAGATGATAGGAGAAGGAGCTATTGGTGTAGAAAATAGCAGAGAAGTTGCAGAACAATCTGATGTAGTCATTACTATGCTTCCTAACTCTCCTCAAGTTGAAACAGTATTATTCAGCCCTGGAGGGCTAGCAGAAGGGTTAACTGAAGGAAAAGCAGTTATTGATATGAGTTCTATTAACCCTGTAGCAAGCAAAGAATTTGCAGCTAAATTAAGTGTACAAGGAGTAGAGTTTTTAGACGCTCCAGTATCTGGAGGAGAACCGAAAGCTATAGATGGTACAATTTCCGTTATGGTTGGAGGAAAGCAAGAAGTCTTCGATAAATATTATGATCTTATGATGACTATGGCAGGATCTGTAGTAAGAGTAGGGGAAGTTGGAGCAGGAAACACTACAAAACTGGCAAATCAAGTTATCGTTGCCCTAAATATTGCCGCAGTTAGTGAAGCTATGATATTAGCGAAGAAAGCCGATGTGGACCCAGAACTTGTATATGAAGCAATTCGAGGAGGACTTGCCGGCTCAACTGTTATGGATGCCAAAGTTCCTATGATGATTGAAGGGAACTATGAGCCCGGTTTTAGAATAGGTCTTCATATTAAAGACCTTCAAAATGCACTAGATACTTCCCATGAAATTAATGCAGCACTACCGTTAACTGCAAGCGTTATGGAAATTATGCAAGCATTAAAAGCAGATGGATTAGATGTAAAAGATCATTCTGCAATCGTAAAATACTATGAAAAAATCAACAATACAACAGTAATAAAAGGAGATAAATAATGACAACTCCAAAAATTACTAAAATGGAAATCTTTCCAGTAGCAGGATATGATAGCATGCTTCTAAATCTTAGCGGTGCCCATGGACCTTATTTTACACGAAATATTGTAATTCTAACTGATGAGACGGGTAAAGAAGGTCTAGGAGAGGTACCTGGCGGGGAGAAAATTAGAAATACGCTTGAAGACTGCAAAGATATCGTTATTGGAAGAAATATTGGTGATTATAAGAATATAGTTCGTGAAATAAAAGAAAAGTATGAAAATCTAGATGCAGGAGGCAGAGGGAATCAAACTTTTGATTTAAGAACTACAGTACATGTTATGACAGCAGTTGAAACTCCATTATTGGACTTGTTAGGTCAGTATTTAGAGCTTCCTGTAGCTGCACTATTAGGAGATGGCCAAGTACGTGAGGATGTAGAATTTTTAGGCTATTTGTTCTATGTAGGAGACAAAGATAAAACTGATCTCCCTTATATCGATGAAAATAATCCTGCAGATGACTGGGAAAAACTCCGCAGAAAAGAAGCGCTTACCCCGGAAGCGGTCGTGGAACTGGCAAAAGCTTCTTACAAACGATACGGATTTAAAGATTTTAAACTTAAGGGCGGAGTTCTAGAGGGAAAAGAAGAGATTAAAGCGATTAAAGCTTTGAAAGAAGAATTCCCTGATGCTCGTATTACACTTGATCCAAATGGTGCATGGTCCTTAGAAGAAGCGGTAGAAGTTTGTGAAGGTATGCATGGAATTCTTACGTATGTAGAAGATCCGTGCGGCGCTGAAGAAGGTTATTCGGGACGAGAAATAATGGCGGAATTCAGGAAAAAAACTGGTCTGCCTACAGCGACAAATATGGTTGCTACTGATTGGAGACAAATGCAGCATTCTGTAATACTTCAGTCTGTGACAATTCCACTAGCAGATCCGCATTTTTGGACGATGTCTGGATCTGTAAGAGTTAGCCAGATGTGCCACGATTTCGGTATGACTTGGGGAGTTCATTCAAACAATCATTTTGATATTTCATTAGCAATGGTAGCTCATACTGCAGCTGCTGCACCGGGAAAAGTAAATGCAGCAGATACTCATTGGATCTGGCAAGATGGACAGGATCTTTGCTATAATGCGATGAAGATAAAGGAAGGAAAGATCAATATACCTAGAGATATGAAAGGGTTGGGTATCACGATTAACCGAGAAAAATTGGAAGAGGCAAACAAGCTGTATCTTGATAAAGGTTTAGGGGCAAGAGATGATTCTTTGGCGATGCAATATCTTATCAAGGATTGGAAATTCGATAATAAGAAGCCGAGTTTAGTCAGATAGGAGTGAGAGAATGAGTTTCGTATGTAATATCAAAATAGGAGGGATTATCGTTCCGATAATTACCCCAGTAGATGAAAATGAGGAAATAGATGAAGCGAAATTGAGAAAACAAGTTAATTTCGTTATAGATGGTGGAGTTAGAGGAATACTAGCTTACGGCTCCAATGGCGAATTCTATATGTTCGATTATGAAGATATGGAGAAAGGTCTTAAAATTATTGTTGATGAAACGGCAGGGCGAGTACCAGTATTCTGCGGAATAGGAAATATACGCACAAGTAAATGTATTCAAATAGCGAAAATGGCAGAATCGCAAGGAGCAGATGGTATATCAGTGATTCAACCTATGTTTCTAAGGCCAACACAAGAAGAACTGTTCCAACACTTTAAAGCTATAGCTGATTCGGTACCTAACCTTTCTATGCTTCTATATAATAACCCTGGAAAAATTGGTTATAATATGAATACAGATTTAATATATCGGTTAGCTACGGAAGTGCCTAATATTATTGGAATGAAAGATTCCAGCGGAGATATTACTCAGCTTTGCGAGTATATCCGAGTCACTAAGGACACAGAGTTTTCTGTACTAGGCGGTAAAGATACATTGATCTATCCTACTCTTGCAATGGGAGGATGCGGTAGTGTATGTACTACGGCGAATGTATTTCCTGAATTCGTATGTGGAATATTTGATAAATTTATGAATGACGATCTTCAAGGATCCTTAGAAGATCAATATCGATTAAATCCTGTTCGCCTTAGTATGGATAGAGCTTCTTTCCCAGTAGCGACGAAAGATATGGCTAACCTTAAGGGGATGGATGTAGGACAACCGATTAAGCCGAGTCTTCAATCCTGCGATGAGTGTTTAGATTACATGAGAGAAGAAATGGAAAAAGCAGACTTATTATAATTGAGGTAATCCCATGAATAAAATAAAGATCCTCATTGCTTCAGATTCCTTCAAGGGTTCTGCAAGTTCAAAAACTGTGAATGCAGCTATAGCTAGAGGGATAAAAAAGGCAGGTATTCCAGTAAAAGTGGAAGAAATTTCCATTGCAGACGGAGGAGAAGGAACTATTGAAGCGATTATTGAACGTACAAAAGGGGAGATAAAAAAGATAGAATTAAACTCTGCTTTAGGAAAGAATAAGACAATTCATTATGGTCTTATGGAAGATAAAGAGACGGCTGTATTAGAAACTGCTGAGACCTTAGGCTTAACGAGAATAGATAAGGAACAACTAGATCCTTCATCTATTGACAGTGGAAGTTTAGGAGATTTAATAAGATATCTTTTAGATGAAGGAATCCGAAAGTTCTATATAGGCTTGGGGGGCAGTGCGACAAATGACTGTGGATATGGTATGCTGCGTTCTTTAGGTGCGAAATTTTTAGATGAAGAAGGAAAAGAAATTTCTGGCAATATAAAAGAGCTGGAGAATCTTGCTCGAATCGACTTGGATTCTTTAGACCCGAGAATCGAGGAAAGTAGTTTTATCCTATTAGCTGATGTTAGCAATCCACTCTGTGGGAAAAAAGGTGCTACGTATACGTATGGCCCTCAAAAAGGTGTAAAAGAAGAAGATTTAGAATTTTTTGACATGATTATCTGCAAAATTGGCGAAAAAATGGAAGAAGCCTTAAACAGACAATTTTTGGAAGAATCTTCCGCAGGAGCTGCAGGAGGACTGGGAGCTGCATTTATTGGTCCTCTTCAGGCAACTGTAGAAAACGGAATCGAAAAAATTTTAGAATTGATTTCTTTTGACGAATATTTAATGAACTCAGATTTAGTTATTACAGGCGAAGGAAGAATGGACCATCAGTCTATCTACGGAAAAGCGCCGATGGGTGTATTAAAAGCTGGAAAAAAACAAGGTCTTCCCGTTATAGCTGTAGTAGGAAGCATAGGTGAAGGAATCGAAGCTGTCTATGAAGAAGGTATGGACTTAGTTCTTTGCTCAATATCGAGTCCTATTTCCTTAGAAGAAGCGATAGAGAAGGTTGAGGAAAATTTAGAAAGAACAGGTTATCAGTTGATCAAAGCTTTTACAATTAAATAATATAAAAAACATAATCATAAAAAAACATAGATTATGTTTTTTTATGGTGTATAAGGACGGCGAAGGGGTATTAATATTACGACGTTGAAATTAATGTATAAGGAGGAAATAATGGGAAGATTAGATGGAAAAGTAGCGATTGTAACAGGCGGAGCCAGCGGAATCGGAAAAGCAACCGTAGAAGCATTTGTAAAAGAAGGTGCTAAAGTTATAATCAGCGATATCGCCGATGGAACGAAATTAGCAGAAGAGTTAAATACAGAGGGCGATAACGCTATTTTTGTAAAAGCAGATGTAACAAGTGAAGAAGATACAAAAGCACTTGTTAAGAAAGCAGTGGAAAAATTTGGAAAACTAGATATCGTATTTGCTAACGCAGGTATCGGCGGGATGAAACTTGTACATGAAGAAAGCTTCGAGGATTGGAGAAAAGTTCTTTCCGTCAATCTTGATGGAGTATTTCTTTTAAATAAATATGCGATTGAACAGATGTTGAAACAAGGAACTGGCGGATCGATTATCAACAACGATTCCATTCATGGTTTTGTCGGAAAACCGGGAGTAGGATCCTATGCAGCCTCCAAGGGCGGGGTGAAGCTACTTACTCAAACAGCAGGAATCGAATATGGTAAAGAAAATATTCGTGTGAATTGCATCAATCCGGGATATATTGACACACCATTATTAAAAGATCTTGATGATGAAATGAGACAATCTTTAGTGGATCTGCATCCGATTGGACGATTAGGACGTCCTGAAGAAGTGGCGAATGCAGTGGTGTTCTTAGCAAGTGATGAAGCTTCCTTTATCACAGGAACCACATTGTTAATAGATGGGGGCTATACAGCACAATAAAACAGCTTATCTTGCACCGATGAGAAGAGAAGGATCTTCTTAACGGTGCTTTTTTTGTTTCTAGAGGAGAGATGAAAATTAAGAATAAGGTATTAGGAGATTCCATGGAAACAAAAGAATAAACTAGAGGATGACAGAACAAATGTTCTAAAAACAGGAATAAAGATTATTCTCCTGCAGAAAATCCTTATTCCTGTTTTTTCAAAAATTAAAATCTTTCTTATACTGTCCTTACCGGTAATACAAAGGCAGCTGCAAGAAAGGTTTGCTATGAAAAAAGAAGAACTGCAAAAAAGAGCAGTACGATGCTCAGGAGAAGATATTGAGGTGATTGTAGAAGCTTTACGGCCGTTGATTCTTTCCTCCATAAGGAAATATTATAATAAGCTTCATCTTTACGATGAGCTTTTTCAAGAAGGATGTGTGGAAGTGGTGGAAGCTCTCCTTGATTACAATCCATCTACAAATATTCCCTTTCTAGCCTATATTAAAAAAAGGCTCTATTATTTCTACCTTGGGAAGAATCATAATAAAGAAGAGATCTCTCTCGACAAAGAAAACGAAGAAGGAGATGCGCTGATCGAGTTTCTTCAGTCGGAAACGGATATCGAGGGGGAGTATTTAGAAAAGGAAGAATATCGAGAGCTTCAAATAGCTGTTTCTACTCTTCCTGAAAGACAGAGAAATATTATTGTTGATTTCTATTTTCGGAGAATGAAACTACAGGACATCAGCGAAAGGTATGGTATCAGCTACCGAAGCTGCGTAAATTCGAAAGCACAGGGCCTTAAAAATTTAAGAAAATACTATAAAGATAAAGTTGAAACAGAACAAATGTTCTGATATAATAAATTAACGAACTATAGGAGGTGGAATATGTATGAAGATTGTTGTGCAGTCTTGCCTCATTATTATGAAAATGGAGGGAACGGCAGCTTAATTTATAGAACAGATGGAAGCAGAAAAACAGACAGAAGAAAAGTAGCGACAGTGATGGATCATCTTTATGATTTAGATCTTATAAGTCTCGACAGACAGATGAACCTTCTTCGAACTTACTTTGGAAAAAAGAAATTCCTCCCTTATGTCTTCAATAGAAAGATCATATTTATCGCCATGAAAACAAGGGATCCTATCGGCAAAAATGATGGCGCTTACGGATATATCCGTATCGATCAGATCAAAGAGCTTCGCGAAGATCAGCTTGTGTTGAAATGCGGGATGGAACTTCCCGTAAAAGAATCACTCGAGGTGATCAACAGAAGAATTATGGATGGAAAGGTAGCAGGGCTGATCGTTGAACAGAGGCATTTTGTCTTTAAATCCCCTTTAAGTACTTAAGATGAAAATATATATTACAAAGACTTCTTGTATAAATATTTGATTCCTGTATAATAGCAGTACAATAAAAAACTAAAAAACATCTTACCAGGAGGATGCTATGGCAGAAAAATATTATTTACTTTACGACGAAACGGTAGGCAAGGAAGAAGAGGGCAAATATTATATTTTTGAAAAGGGCATTTGGAAAGAGGATGAAGAAAATAGTATCGTAGATGCGTTAATGGGTTTAGATAAAAGAAAACTGGAAGATACCATTATCAACTACAAAGGTTTTTACGATGGACCTATCGCTGAAATAAGCAAAACAGAAGCAGAATTTTATAAAGAAATGCGGTGGGACTGGGCAACGGATTGTATATTGTATTCCGATACAATAAAGATTACAAGTGAAATCTGCTTTTCCTATATGATAAATTTCGATGCTGAAATAGCAGGCCTTGCCATAGACAAAAAGGATGCAGAATATCGTTATGAAGTTCCCTTTCTGCCATGGAAGGATTTTTTAAAGCAGAAAAACTGGGGTCAAGATGTGGATTCTCAAGGTGTTTTTTTAAAAGAATATTTTGAGAAGAATCCATTCGACGACTTCGCAGAATATATGTATGCAAATGATGTGAATGTGCTGCAGGCCTTTCATAGATTCCCGTCTTTTTTAGAAGAGGAAGAGGAAGAAAAAGAGTTGGCTGATGAGGAGCGAAAGAAACTCGACGAATTAGGAGACTATTTAGATAGAATGTTATAAAGAAAGATGCCTTTGCTTTTCAAAGCAAGGCATCTTTTTTAATTCAGGAAAGTAAGTGGTATTAAAATTCATCTTGCTAAGGATTCACGAACCTGTTAATATAAAAACATAGGTATACATATAGGAATGTTTATATAAAAAAATATTATTTTATATATTAAATAATAAATAAAAATCAAGGAGGACGAATTACATGGATTTAAAATTAAAAAACAAAGTGGTACTGATCACAGGAGCAACAGGGGGAATCGGGCAAGCTGTTACAAAGGCTTTTTTAGAAGAAGGTTCCAAGCTTGCGATTACATCGACAAAACAAGAGAAACTAGATCAGTTGTTGGCTGATTTGGGAAATCCTGGAGAGGACAGAGTGTTGGGCCTTGTCGTAGATGTAACAAAGGAAGACGAAGTTAAGAAAGCAGTAGAAAAGACAGTAGAGCATTTCGGTAGTCTTTATTCTGTAGTTCCAAATGCCGGCTATAATGGAGAATATCAGGAAGTAGTGGATGCTACAGCAGAAAACTACAAAAGAGTTTTTGACATCAATGTTTTCGGTGTTCTTTATTCTATAAAATATGCACTTCCTCATATGATCGAAAAAGGAGCTGGGTCTGTAGTAGTATTAGGTTCTGAAGGTTCTTATGTAGGGTCTCCGGGAATGGGTGCTTATGTCGCTTCTAAACACGCAGTAGCAGCGATTGTAAAAACAGCGGCTACAGAAGTGGGCGGAAAAGGAATCCACTGTAATTTCGTTGCCCCAAGTGCTGTAGATACTGACATGATGAGAAGAATCGAGAAAAACACCTTCGGCGATACGAAAACACCGGAAGAAGCAGAACGATTCTTTGCTGATGCTTCATACGACAAGCGCTATGCAAAAGTAGAAGAAGTAGCAGCATGTTGTCTTTATTTAGCAAGCGAAGTTTCCTCTCATATTATGGGTTGGGGTATTCGTTTAGACGGCGGTAAACATATATTATAATATATTAAAAAAAGAGCCTTAGGCTCTTTTTTTAATAGAAAAATACAGGATTTTTCCTTTTATGGAACTTCTCGTGAAAGATTTCTTCTGTTTCTTCAAGTTTTTCTTTGTCTAAATGTCTGGCATTTACGGGGCAGACGTGGATGCAGCCCATACAGGAGATACATTTATCGTATATTGTTTCATCCGGGTTTTCAAAAGGGATGGCTTCTGCAGGGCAGTGTTTTGCACAGGTTCCGCATTTTACGCAGCTGGAATCTGTTAGAGGCTTAAACAACGTTCCTTTCTCATTTTTATAAGGAAACTTTCCTTTTACTTCTATAACTTTTAGTTCTTCTGCACTTAATTTATCCTTAATGATCTCGGAAAATATTTCTATATAGCGTAGATCTTCTTGATCCGGACGGTCTTTTGCAACAGAATGGAAAATAGAATGTTCCGCTACAAAGACTCCAGCTGTAACAGGAATAAATCCTTGGGCAATTAAGAGATCCTTCATTTCTAAAAGAGCATCGTCATAATGGCGGTTGCCGATAGTACTTATTATAATGGCAGGGGTATTATTCCCTTTATACTTTTTAATTTTCTCTGCAAGAACGGCTGGAACTCGTCCTACATAGACCGGAAAAGAGAAAAATGTGGGTTCTTTGAACTCCATTTCATTATTATAATCTCCATAGGGAGTAATATCGTAGATTTTTTGTTCTTCTCTAAATTCATCTAATAATAATTTCGTTATCTTCATGGTATTGCCAGTCGGGCTGAATACCACTGCATTAATATTTTTCATAAAAACTCCTCCATTTTTATTACTATATCATAAAAAGATCTTGGAAAATAAAGGAATTGAGCTAATAGGATAAAAAGATTTTTATTTTAATAGTAATATTTGTCTTTTCAATCAATCTATAGATAAGAGGGAGGTGAGAAAATGAAAACTGTAGAAAATGTTCGATTAAAAGTTGCTTATACGGTTGAGGCGGATGGGAAGGAATTAAAAAAGAATAAAACCTTCAATAATATCGCATTAACAGCAACAGATGAAAATCTAAAGGCATGCGGAGATGCTGTCGGTACTTTTATAGAAGGCAGCAATAAAAGAGTCATCCGTATGGAAGAAGCTGTTGTACTGTAGAACAAGGAAAGAATATTACCTTATTATTATCTAAAAACAGAATAAAGAGTGGTAATAAGAATTATTAAAAAAGGAGGTGTAGATATGGATCAGGTATTGGAATTAAAAATTGCAAATGCAGCAGATGAAAGCTTAACCCTTCGAATTCAGAACCCGAAAGAAGGTTTAACAGAACTTGAAATTCAAACAGGGATTCAGACGATAGCAAACTCCGGAGTCTTTGAAAAAGAAAAAGGAGCGTTAACAATTCCGGTAAGCGCAAGAATGATCGAAACAAATTATACTGAATTTAATATTTAACAGAAGCCGGTCTTAAAGTTTGATACATCTTTCGAAACTTTAGGACCGGTATTTTTGAAAGGAGGACTATGGATATTATCGCATGGAAAATTCTCTTTTCATCAGGGGAAGGAAAAATAATATACCTTCTGGGGCTTATAGCAGCTGCTATGATTATCGATTTTATCAGCGGCTGCATCTGTGCTAAAATGACGGGAGAATTTAAATCAAAAACAGGAATCAACGGGATTTTGAAAAAAATGGTTTCGATGATGGTGCTGCTGCTTTTCTTTATGATGAATTTCCTGCTGCCCGAAGGCATTGGGTTTTCCCTGACAGCAGTTCTCTATACAGGATATTTAATGATGGAGATACAGTCGATACTGGAAAATATGGATAAACTGGGGATCAATACGGACTGTTTTAAAAAGACAGAACAGGCGTATAAAGACAAGCTGAAGGAGGAGAAAGATGGCAAAGATTCGAATCGATGACGGCCACGGCTGGAGATATAATAAAGGCAGGCTCTTTTATGAAGGCGAGCAGAACTGGATCTTCAGCCGGGAGTATCTAGGGCCTGCCTTAGAGAAAGAAGGCCATAGCGTAAGCTTTACGAGAGGAGCCGATGCTCTTCAGAAAGAACAGCGGTATGCGGAAAAATACAGGCTCTATGGAATAAACAATCAGATTCATTCTTTAACGGCGCGAGGGGAGTCCGGAAAAGATCATGATCTTCTAATTTCCAACCACAGCAATGCAGGCGGCGGCAGAGGGACGAATGTATGGGATGACACAGGAACACCAAATAAACCCCTAGCAGAGGCGGCCTGCAAAGCCTGCGCCGAAGGGTTCGGTCTTCGAAATGGAGGAGTCCATTATCGAAAGAGAAAAGACGGAAGGAACTATTATCAGGTTCTTCTTTCGAACAAAGCCAAAAGCGGAATCCTTTTAGAAAGGGGATTTCATGATAATTTGGAGGATTCAAAAGCTCTCTTGTCTTCTTCCAAACAAAGGTCTGCAGCGGAGAGAATCGCTTCTGCTATCAGCAGATTTTATGGAAAGAGGACATCTATCATAGGAAGACCGACTGCAACCCTAAACCAAATGAAAGAGTATGCTAAAAAGAAAAAGGCAGAGGATTTTTTTGTAGAGCTGGCAGAACTTTTCTATGATATTTCCCTGGAGTACGGTGTAGATCCTGTCGTAGCCTTTGCCCAAGCCGGAAAAGAGACTGCTTTTGGAAGATATGGAGGTGTGCTGGACAAGAGTTTCCGAAATCCGGGAGCCATCAAAACAAGGCAGGGAGGAAGCAATAATGATGCCGCTGCCCACGAAAGATTTTCCAGCTGGAAGAGGGGAATCACCGCTCAAGTGCAGCATCTTGCTCTTTATGGAGGGCAAGTTATCCCGAAAGGACAAGTGGCGGATCCGCGCCATTTTGATTTTTTAAGGGGAACAGCAAAAACGGCTTTGGAACTTAGCGGAAAGTGGGCAGGACCAGGGTATGGAGAAGATTTAGAGAAGAGAATCAAAGACATTCAAAATAGTTGTTTATAAAAGAGAGGTCTGCCATCCTGGCGGACTTCTCTTTTTTTGAATGGGTAACTATAACAAAAGGAGGGATGCTATGAAGAAGCGTTGTTTTGCCTTTTTGCTGATTCCATTGGCAGCTGCACTTCTATTTTTCTTTCGAACAGATTTCAGAGATACAAGAGGAGCTGCCCTTAGAAAGCTCGCACCGTTTTTCGATTACAGCTTCAACAACGATTGGAGCTATGAAAAAGAAGATATCGAAAAGTTTACTGGAATTGTAGATACAAAGCACAGCCGCTATACTGTTTTTTATAAAGACGGGAATGGAAAACAAAGAGAGTTTGCTTTCGACACAACAGGGGGATTTGCAAAAGAAGCAGTCCTTTGGAAAATCGAAGAGGAGATGTATCAGATCTTTAACGAGTCTTTAGCAGGAGAGATAGAAGAACTCGGCATTTCAGTGAAAGTTTCCTCAAAGCTGAAAGAACTTAAAGGGGAGGGAGAAAAAGGGAAGAAAAAGAAAATGGATGAGTATAAAAAAGTACTGTTAGATGAAGAAAATGGAGTAAAACTTTATAATGTTGATGAATTTTTCTCCCGAACTGCCTCAGAATATTTTCAGGAGCTCGATGTGGAAATCTCTCCAACGGAGAACAAAGGCGGGGGAAATATACTCGAACACAAAAAAAATATCCAAAAAAGGATTGAAGAAAGGATTGGAAAAAAACTGCATCTTAATATAACGGTCAGCGGAGAAAATGAATCCAGAAACTAGGCTGTTTTGTATCAATGAATACAGAGCAGTTTTTTTATTAAAATAAAAAATAAGGTGAACAAAGATAACAATTTTATATTAATTTCCTTGCTAATGGGTATTATGTAGATGATTACTGTTTCTGTAAGTGATTGATTTTAACCTTTTGTAAATAGAGTATTAACATAAGGAAAATAAAATAGATACAAGAGTACTTATTTTGCAAGGAGGATGAATATGTATAGGAATTATCAGCTTTTAGAGAAACTTATCCGCTTAAGAGAAGAGGTCTATCAAGAAGGGCTTGAAACATATAAGGAATGGGAAAAAGAGATCGAAAGAGAAGATTATAAAGAAAGCGCACTGAACTTCGCTTATTATCTGGCTTTAAGAAGAAGAGACATCCGCTCCCTTCAAGAAGCTCTGGTTCCTTACGGGCTTTCTTCTTTAGGAAGACTGGAATCCCGCACGATCTATAATATCGACGCTGTTATTAAAACATTGGCTATTCTTTTAAACAAGGACTATCCGGAAGAGATCAAGAATTTGAATACCGACAGCTATTTAGACGGAGATATTCTTCTCCAGGAAAAAAATATTAAAATCTTCGGATCGAAACCTTCCAACCGGTATTCCAGTATTATGGTGACTCTTCCTACAGAAGCAGCAGAAAAGTATTCCCTTGTTCGGGATCTGATAGCTGCCGGCATGAATGCCGCCCGTATCAACTGCTCCCATGATAATCAGAAATTCTGGAGCAAGATGATTAAAAATATCCGAAAGGCAGAAAAAGAATTAGGCAAAGAATGCAAAATCAGTATGGATATTGCTGGACCGAAGACGAGAATCGATGCGATATATACTACAAAAATGAAACCCTCCGTTCAGGTTGGAGAAAAACTATTTTTAACAGGAAAAAAAGAGCTGAAAAGCTACTACGATTATGATATTGTCCTTCGCTGCGGTACTGTTGAAATATTAGATCTTTTAAAGACAGAAGACCCTGTTCTTATCGATGACGGCATGATTGAAACAAAAGTGGCGGAAGTCAAGGAAGAAGGAGTCGTTTTAGAAGTTGTTAAACTGATGAGCGGCAAAAAGGGGAAGATCCGTGCGGAAAAAGGTCTTAACTTTCCAAAGACGAACCAGAGCCTTCCTATTCTTACAGAGAAAGATCTGGAGGATCTGGAATTTGTGTTGAAAAATGCCGATATTATAGGACTGTCTTTTGTTCGAACGCCTGAGGATATCGATGTTTTTCACAAAGAAATGGTCCGTGTTTTAGGGGAAGAGGAAGCACGGGGAAAAGTGATTATGGCGAAAATCGAAACTGTAGACGGTGTGAATAATCTTCCAGAAATCATTGTAAAAGGAGCAAGCCGAAACCTCTTCTGTGTTATGATCGCAAGGGGAGACTTGGCAGTAGAAGCAGGATATCTAAGACTTTCCGAACTTCAAGAGGAAATCCTGTGGATCTGCGAAGCGGCACATATCCCTGTGGTATGGGCTACAGAAATACTTAGAAATATGGCAAAAACTGGAATCCCCACACGGGCTGAAATAACCGATGCTGCCATGGGCGGCCGAGCCGACTGTATGATGCTCAACAAAGGGGAGTATATAGTGGATACCGTAAAAGCGTTGGATGATATTCTAGTACGGATGAAAAGCCATCAGTATAAGAAAACACATCAGCTTCGTGCACTATCCATTGCAGAACTGGAAGAATAAATAATAAAAAGACGAAGGATTTTCTCCTTCGTCTTTTTATTATTGTTTGTATACATGGATCTCATCGTAATAGATATGATTCTTTTTACAAAGTTCTTTAACTTTTTCGAGATCTTCTTTTTCAATGATAGCACAGTTCCCGCAAGAAGAGCTGAATTGTCTGGGAACCGGCATAAGCTTTGTTTTGATCTTTTCGCGTTGCAATGTTTTCTCGAAAAGCAGCACCATCGAAATCGTTTCAAAGGTAAACAGATAAACTTCCATTATTTTTTTCCTGTTACGATAAAGAAATCTTCTTCTTCCTTTGTGGTTACAGAGTATCCGTTCTTTTCGAAATTTCTCTTCACATTTTCCATAGAAATGTTTGTATCTACGGAAACTTCGATTTCACTTTCTCCTTTTTCAATCTGCTCCATGGCTCGTAATACAGGCTCAGGGCAAGACAAACCTCTAGCATCTATTTTTATCATCGATTTCTCCTTTCCTCTGCGGCAAATTTTGTCATTGCGAAGGCGATAATAAGCAGCAGAACAATAATAATGATCGTTGCGATTTGTCCGTTTGCAGGAACACCTTCTCCGCTGGCTGCCAGTTTAAAGTTGTGGGAAACGGCAGCCCCTACAATTAAGCCAAAGACTGTAAGACCTGCATCCGTATCTCCTTCTGCAGCAAGGATAGTTTGGCGAATCGGACATCCACCTAAAAGTACCGCAGTAAGACCAACAATAAACATTCCAAGGAAATTGAATACATGGTTGTTGTGAGCGATAGGCTGTCCTTCAAAACCAAGATTAAACCCGGCAGGATTCGCTATGAGATTGGTAACAAGAGCTGCCAAGAAGATCCCAAGGATGCCGTAGAAATAATGGGGATCCTTAATCAAGATAAGATCTCTAAAAGCCGCTCCGGAACAAATTCGCGTTCTTTGAAGAATAAATCCTACGATTAAACCTGCTGCGATAGAAAGAATCATAGGCGCATGGGATGAACCCGGACCTTCTGTTGAGAAGAAGACAAAGGCTGGACGAATCACTAAGAATAAAAGCAGTAACGCACCAAATACAATAACAACCAGTGCTTCCGTCTTAGATCTTGTAGAGGCTCTTCCTAAAGAATAGCCTTTTTTAAGGAATTGGATTCCAACAAAAATTCCTCCTATAAAACCGATAAGACCCACCAATGCGTTTAAATCCCCATTTGCAAGTCTTAAAATCATGCGAAGAGGACATCCTAAGAAGATCAGTGCTCCGATCATCATAAACACACCCATTAAAAAACGCAGTATGGGAGAAGAGCCGCCTCTAGATCTAAAATCTCCAAAAGCCAATGAGGATATAAAAGCTCCAAAGATTAAACCGATAATCTCAGGGCGTATGTACTGCACCACTTCTGCACGATGGAATCCTAATGCTCCTGAGATATCACGCCAGAAACAGGCGATACAAAAACCCATATTGCCCGGATTGCCAAACTTTACTAAAAGAGCGCCTAGAATACCGATAATCGCCCCTCCAATAAAAATCTTCATATTTTCTTTTTTCAATGTAAACACCTCCATGTTCGCTAAATTTAAGGATATATAAAGACAATTTAATTGTATGGAGGAAATACTATGAAAGCAAGATAAAAGATATTGCATAACTTATAGAAAGAATAGTTTTAGATCATGAATAAAATCGGGTATGTATGGGATAGAAAAAGAAAGGAGTGCTATATGAATTCTAAGAACGATTATTTGATGGATATTTTCGAGAACAGATATACCTGTAAAGGTTATGACCCTGAAAAAACAGTATCGGATGAGGACTTTAATACGATCATGGAAGTGGCAAGACTCTCCCCTAGTTCCAACGGTTTTGAACCTTGGAAATTTATAAGACTAAACAATAGAGATATTATAGAAGAACTAAGGCCTCATGCATGGGGAGCGGCAAATGCTTTTAACGGAGCCAGCCATATTGTGTTGATCTTGGCAAAAACCACGGAAGAGATTCTTCCCGGATCCGACTATCTAGAAAGAATCTATACAGAGATTCAAAAATATCCGGAAGAATTATCGAAACAGCGAAGGGAAAACTACGATCATTTTTACAAAGAAGATTTTAATCTCGCAGAAAATGAAAGAGCCGGATTCGATTGGACTTCAAAACAATGTTATATCCCTTTAGCGAATATGCTCACTGCAGCAGCGGTTCTAGGGATAGATTCTACGCCTATAGAAGGATTTCATCAAGAGAAGGTTCATGAAATTTTAACAAAACATCATGTATACGATCCGAAAGAGTATAAAATTGCGATCATGGCAGCGTTTGGATATACAAACAGAGACCATAGAGAAAAGAAAAGAAGACCCCTTTCGGAAGTTTGGGAAACAGTGGAATAAATAGAAAGAGAATTCTTCGGAATTCTTTTTTATTTGGGAAATATTAAAAAAAGTTAAAAAGCAGCTATAAAAAATACCAAAATTAATTATACCACTTGAGATAAGGTTATTATCACATTTGAAAAAGAGATACAGGTTAAAAAAGTACAAAAAAAGATGAAAAATTATATAGTTAAGTCTTTGACAAGGAAGAGAGAGGGTATAGAATGAGTGTAAATGAAACGGGAAAGGTGTACTGAGAAATTAGGGGGATTATATGACAAAAGTAATAATCGCTCCAGGGAAATACGTACAAGGACCTGGAGAAATAAAAAAATTAAGAGAATATACAAAGGTCTATGGAGAAAAAGGAGTTTACGCCATTGTCGATTCCTTTATTCTTAAAAACTATAGAGAAGATATTGAAGCAAGCTATAACGATAGCAGTACGGAACTCGTTATCGAAGAATTTGGCGGAGAAAGCTCAAGAAAAGAAATTGACAAGCATGTTGAGAAAGCGAAGGAAATAAAGGCCGAGGTTATTATCGGTATCGGCGGAGGAAAGACTTTAGATACTGCAAAAGCTGTTGCCTATTATGCACAACTTCCTGCTGCCATAGTTCCTACAGCAGCTTCAGCGGATGCGCCGAGCACGGCTCTTACGGTGATCTATACAGAAGATGGACAGTTCGACGAATATCTGTTTCTTCCGACAAACCCCGACATCGTTATAATGGACGAAGAGATTATCATCAATGCGCCGGTCAGACTCTTTGCTTCTGGAATCGGAGATGCCTTAGCCACCTTTTATGAAGCGGACGCAGCCAGAAGATCCAACGGTATAACTTTAACCGGAGATAAACAGACAAAAGCCGGTATGGCATTAGCAAAACTTTGTCTAGAAACACTTCTAGAAGACGGCATAAAAGCTGTTGCCGCCGTAAAAAACAAATCCATGACCCAAGCTGTATCCAATATTATCGAAGCGAATACATTCCTTTCCGGAGTAGGTGCGGAAAGCGGAGGGCTGGCAGCGGCTCATGCAATTCACAATGGAATGACAGCGATCAAAGAACTTCATCATCTAACCCATGGAGAAAAGGTAGCCTTTGGAACCTTAACACAAATGGTTATGGAAAACAGATCCGAAGAAGAACTCTACAGCAGAATAGATTTCTGCAAAAGAATCGGACTTCCTACAAACTTTGAAGAACTTGGCATACCAGATGTAACAAAAGAAGAGCTAATGAAAGTTGCGGAACTTGCCAACGATGAAAACGACACAATGGGAAATATGCCTTTCGATGTGAAGGAAGAGGATGTAGTTGGAGCCATGTTTGCGGTCAATGAACTTTCGAAAAGTATATAATCGTTTATAACCGAGGAGGATATTATGACAAAAATTATAACGGCTCCAGGAAAATATGTACAAGGCCCTGGAGAAATAAAGAAGCTGAAAGAATATACCGATGCTTATGGAGATAAAACTGTTTATGCCATAGTGGACAAGTTTATCTTTGAGAATCATGTAGACGATATTAATTCTAGTTACGATGGAAAAGAACAGTTAATGCTGATGGAGTTTGGAGGAGAATGTTCTCAAGCGGAAATAGACAAGCATGTTGAAAATATCAAGAAAGAGGATGTTTCTGCGGTCTTGGGAATCGGCGGAGGAAAATCATTGGATACAGCGAAAGCTGTAGCTTATGAAATGGGACTGCCTGTAGTGGTTATGCCTACAGCTGCTTCTACTGATGCGCCATGTTCTGCTCTTTCCGTAATCTATACGCCGGAAGGACAGTTTGAAAAATATTTATTCTTAAATTCCAACCCAGAAGCAGTTATTATGGATGAAGAAATTATCGTAAATGCACCTGCCAGACTTTTTATCGCTGGAATCGGAGATGCCTTAGCCACTTATTTTGAAGCAGATGCAACAAGAAAATCCAACAGCGATACAATAGCCGGAGGAAAACAAACAAAAGCCGGGATGGCCTTAGCGAAATTATGCTTTGATACTCTTTTAGAAGACGGTGTAAAAGCAGCAGCGGCGATTAAAAATCAAAGCATGACGCCGGCTGTGTCCAATATTATCGAAGCCAACACTCTACTTTCCGGTATCGGATTTGAAAGCGGGGGACTCGCAGGAGCTCATGCCATTCATAACGGAATGACAGCTTTAGAAGAACTTCACGGCTTGTATCACGGAGAAAAAGTAGCCTTTGGAACCTTAACACAAATGGTGCTTGAAAATAGAACCGAAGAAGAAATTATGGAAGTTATTTATTTCTGCCAAGAAATCGGTCTTCCAACGACTTTTGAAGAACTGGGAATTCCAAATGTTGCAAAGGGAGATCTTATGGAAGTAGCAAAACTTGCCAACGATAAAGACGACACCATGGGCAATATGCCTTTTGAAGTATCCGATAGCGATATCGTCGGAGCGATGTTTGTAGTCAATGAATTAGCCCAAATAGATTAAAGAAACAAGTAATAAACCCCTCAATATATGTTTAAAGAATGCAGCTTTTCATAAAGGAGAGGCTGTGTTTTTTTGTTTAAATAATAGAGCCACTCAAAAAAAGAGCGGTGTAATGGAAATATTTGTTGGGAATTTTTATCAGCAAGGAGATGATTTTATTTATAGAGCAGCTGAAAAAGATAGAAGAGCCCTTTTGACCGAATAGATCACATTAACAACAGATTTTCTTTTCCGGTTTAAAGCGTTTAAATATAACAGTATTAAAATATGAATTTCATGTAATACACATAAATTATTCAAATTAATATATAAATAATGAATTCAGGGGATCGTGGATAGGAAGAATCACGGTGAACCCAAGGGGAAGGCCTATCCATAATAGTATTTCCTGTATAATCATAAGGATTATATTTTGTAGAATAGAAAGCATTGAAAAGAAAAGACATCAATTGGCGGCAATCTTTGTGAATAAAACTTATAATGTACTTGAAAACATGAAAAATATTAAGGGGGCAGGAAAAGGATTTTGCAAGATCAACATTTTGGGCATGCGCTCCCATAATAAGCGTAAAATTAAAGAATGGGGTAAAAAGTATGAACAGTTTTATTTCTTCAGACAACACGTGGGCTTTATGGACAGTATTGGCGGGGAGTGCAGCCTTAGCAATCTATCTGGAACAGAGGTATAAATGGGCGAACAAGGTTACGGGATGTATACTGGCACTGTTATTTGCAATGATCTTATCGAATCTCAATATAATTCCTGCAGAGTCGCCTGTTTATGACAATGTATGGGGATATGTAGTTCCATTGGCAGTTCCTATGCTTTTATTTAATGCAAATATTAGAGATATAGGAAAGGATAGCGGACGAATTCTTATCATTTATCTTATCAGCGGTGTAGGAACTGTGTTAGGCGGAATTACAGGATTCTTTTTACTAAAAGATTTTATTCCCCAGTTAAGCAATATCGCGCCTATGTTTGTAGGAACCTATACAGGGGGATCTGTTAATTTCGTAGCGATGAGTGAAAGTTTCAAAGTGGATGGCGGAACCGTATCAGCAGCCTTAGTTGCAGATAACTTGTTAATGGCACTTTATTTCTTTATTTTGATTGCGATCCCAACGATAAACTTTTTTATGAAGAAATTCACCCATCCCTATATTGACGAGTTGAATGCAAAAGTTAAAACAAATGATTCCAATGAAACACTAGCCTCCCAATATTGGGGAGCAAAAGAAATTTCTCTCCTTGATATCGCAATGACAGTGGCGTTTGCTTTTATGATTGTAACGATCTCAACCACATTGGGACAGTTTTTAAGCACAAACTTCATGTCCAAGGATTTCTTTAGTACAATTTTGAGGGAGTTTTTTGGAAATAAATATCTTTTAATGACAACCTTTACGATGATTTTAGCAACGATATTTTCAAAACAGTTTAAGAAAATCAGAGGCAGCCAAGAAATTGGAACGTTCTTAATTTATTTGTTTTTTGCAGTCATCGGTGCACCGGCATCTATTAAATTGATTATAACGGAATCTCCACTATTGTTAGTGTTTGCATTTATCGTAGTGCTTTTCAATATGGTTGTTACATTCCTATTTGGAAAAATATTCAAATTCAGCATAGAAGAATGTATCATCGCTTCAAATGCCAATGTTGGAGGACCGACTACAGCGGCTGCTATGGCTGTTTCAAAAGGCTGGACAGCGTTAATCGTTCCGGCACTTCTTGTAGGGACGCTGGGTTATGTTATTGGAAACTATTACGGTTTAATGGTAGGCGGACTATTTCGTTAAATAACAGAATAGAATGAAAGGAAAAAAGATGTTAGAAGAGTTGAAACCCCATGAAGTCTTTCGCTGGTTTGGGGAAATAACGAGAATTCCCCATTGCTCTTATAAAGAAGAAAAGCTTAGCAGTTTTTTAGTGGAATTTGCGAAGGAAAGAAAGCTCGAATGGTATCAAGATGAGAAGAAAAATGTCATTATAAAGAAACGAGCTTCCAAGGGAAAAGAAAAGGCTCCAGCTGTAATATTACAAGGACACATGGACATGGTCTGCGAGAAGCTTGCGGATTCCAACCATAATTTCGATACAGATCCTTTAGAGTTAGCGATAGAAGAGGATTGGCTCAGGGCAAATAATACAACGCTTGGAGGAGATGACGGCATTGCAGTGTCTTATATGCTTGCTATTTTAGACAGCGGTGAAATCCAGCACGGCCCTTTAGAATGTCTATTTACAACATCAGAAGAAATGGGCATGGAAGGTGCCTTTGCCGTAACAAAAGAACATCTAGAAGGGAAATATCTTTTTAATATCGATGGAGAAGTAGAAGGAGATCTTTTAGTCGGATGTTCCGGAGGTATTGTTATCACTTCTACCCATCCTATAGAAAAAGAAAAAGTACTAGGGGAAGCAAAAAGCTTCCGCTTAAAACTGCAAGGTTTAGAAGGGGGACATTCTGGCCAAGAAATCCATAAAAGCCGCGGCAACAGTATCAAATGCATCGGAAGAATTTTATATAGCGAAGTTGAAAATCTAAGGATTCTTTCTTTAAAAGGAGGATCAAAACATAACGCAATTCCAACAAACTCAGAAGCCGAGTTTCTTTTACTCGGAGAAAATACAGAAGAAGTTTTAGAAAAGATACATCAAAAGGCTGAGGAAATTCGAAAAGAGTATAGTGTATCGGATCCGAACTTTGAAATTACGATAGAGGAAAGTACAGTAAAAAAAGAAACATCATGGTCCCTTGAAACAGCACAAGAAGTTCTAAAATACATTCTAGCAATAGATGATGGCGTAATCTATATGGATCCCACGTTTCATGATTTAGTTCAGACAAGTATCAGCAGCGGGATATTGTCCAGCGATGGTGAAGTTAAAATTGTAACGCTACTGCGATCCAGTGTTAAAAGTAAAGAATCGGAAATCATAGACCGAATAAAAGTAATCGCTGAAGCTTTTCATTTTACAGTTTCGGATGATGGAGGATATCCCGCATGGGAATATGATCCAGACTCTAAGCTCCGGCCTATTGCAGAGAAAATGTATCAACGAATGTTTAACCGAGACCCAAAAGTGAAAACCATTCACTGCGGATTGGAATGCGGGATCTTAAAACGTGTCTTGACAGATACAGATATGATCACCTATGGTCCAGACATGAAGGACATTCATACGGTTAAAGAGCGATTAAGCATCTCCAGTACAGAAAGAATGTGGGAGTTTACTTTAGCTTTATTAGACAAATTATCGAGGGAGTAAAGGTTAAAATACAGGATAGAGAGAATCTATCCTGTATTTTTTTGTTGAAAATTTGTATGGATTAACCGCTGGACCTATACTAGAAAAAGATTATTTAGATTTTGCAGCAAGTTTTGCGAGCAGTAGAAGCAATCCAACAATAAATGGATCAGAAAAAATATTATGACTAGATGTGATTTGGTAAAAAAGCTTGTGAATTCTTTAGAGAAAACACAGGCTTTTTTGATGTTCAGAAGCGGAAATGGAGGATTGCCACAAGGCTGGTTTTGAACAAAGAAAGGAGGATGTTACAATAAATAGAAAGAGAACCCTAGAACAATTTTAAAAGGATGTGAATATGGATAAGCGTATGTCTATTATAGGAATAACATTTCATATGGTCTTATTAATCTGGCTGATATTGTTTAAATTGGCTATTCATCCAGCAGAAGTTCCTGCAGTGCGAGATTTGAATCTAGTTCTTTTACGGAATTCCTATTATCTAAACGGTAATATGAATTATATAGAGCTGCTTTTTAATATTCTTATCTTTATCCCTGTGGGAATCTATCTTTCTATTTTAAAGCCTGAGTGGAAAGGCTGGCAAAAGATACTAATCGTTTTTTTTACTAGTTTATCCTTTGAAACAATACAGTGTGCCAGCCTTATGGCATATATATTTTTTGCTTCGGATTTACATTAGAAAATCTATGGAAGATTTAAGAGACAGCTCTTTTAAAGGGCTTTTTTTTATTTTAGAATTTTCGCGGTTGAAGATAAATAGGATCTAAATATTTTTGATCGCTAATTTCTCGACCGCTTATCCTCGAAAAAGAACCGTTTATCGCAAAACTGTAGAGATTCTTTCATATATACATTACAATTAAATTAAATAAAGGCAGGTGAGAAGGATGAAAATTGAAATTCAATTAGATGATCAATACGAAGAACCAAAAGTAGTTATTTATACGAAAGAGCTTACAAAGGAAGTTCAAAATGTTCAGGACAGATTATTAAATTGGACTCCTCAAGTATTATCCGGATTTCATGGAGATCGTTTAGAGGTCATTGATCCAAAGGAGATTGTTCGGATTTATGCACAAGAGGGAAAAGTACTGCTGATAACCGACGAGAAAGAATATATATTAAGGCTGAAAATCTACGAACTAGAAGAAAGACTGGAGAAAGATAAATTTGTCAGAATCTCCCGCTCAGAAATTATCAATCTTAAAAAAGCTGTAGACTTTGATCTATCCTATACGGGAACCATTTCAGTAAAATTAGCAAACGGAGACAACAGCTTTGTATCACGGAGATATCTGAAAAAAGTGAAACAAATACTCGGAATATAGGAGGGGAATAACATGACTAAAACAATCTTAAAAAAAGCGGCAGAAGGATTTTTGCCTGGGATTACGATTGGTTATTTGATTACAGTTATCATTAGTCTTCTTTTTGCAGAAGGCAACTATAATCCAGTAGTCCCGACGTTCCAAGCTTGGGCAGGAAGCGAAATAAATGCTGTTCTGATTCAAACGCTCCTTACTGGAGTGATAGGATCGATCTTCTTTGCTGCTACAGTAATATGGGAATACGAAAAGTGGAGTCTGCTCAAACGAACGCTCCTTTACTATACAATCACACTCATACCGCTAATAACGATCGCGCTGTTTCTTCATTGGGTTGAATTTGCACCCTTAGCCCTGTTGTCTTATATCATTATCTTTACGATTATTTTCTTTATTATTTGGATAAGCACCTATTTAAAAATAAAAAAAGAAATTGATGAGATTAACAGACAATTGAAAAAATAAGGAAAACACTCCAGAAGAGAAAACTTCTGGAGTGCTTTTTTGCAATATAGATCGAAAGGAGGTACTCTATAATAAAAGCTGAAGAATTTATAATAAATTCTCTGCTGTTTTCTGGTATCCAGATAATAAAAACAAATAGCTAAAGGAGCAAGTATTTATGAAGTCAAACAAAATCTTCAAGCCAATTCTTTTTGGTACATTAATGGCAATTGGAATGTCTTTTTTTATGTCTCTAGCCATGATCATAAAAAATGTAGGAATCACTGCTGATTTCTTTAAGATATTAATCAGCGAATGGGCATTTGCTACAATTATATCGCTGATACCTTCCATACTTCTTCCCCCTGTTATCGAAAAAATAATAGGGAAGATTATAGGGTAAAGGGTTTGGTTCTTTATCTAGAGAGTGTTGAGACTGAGGCTGTGGTGTATCTTTAGACAGGATTTTTCTTAGTAATTATAGATAAGGATATAAAAACCTTCTTAGGGAAACTTTGCAGAAGGGTCATTTTATAAAGAAAAAGGAGGACTATGATACAGTCCTCCTTTTTGCAGCTTTTTCATTAGTAATAAAGCGGTATTTGTAATCTTGTTTTGATCTTATAGTGTCCTTCCTTAAGCCGATTCTTGGGGGATGTGTTTGGGTTTTTCCAATCCTTTTCTCTTCGCAAACCGTTGTGCAAGAATAGGAGTGATAATACTGGTTAAAACCACACCAAATGCAATCTGTGCTGTTGCTGAAGCGGCGAAAGGGACTAGATCCGGATTGTTAAAGGCCATAATACTGGGAACAGAAACACTCATACCGGCGATTGAACTCATACCAAAGGTGGAGATACCATTTTCTTTTAAGACTTTTGTCTCGAAGAATAGTATCGCCGGAAGCATTGCTATGTAGAAAATCGCTGTGACGATGATTCCCTGAGGCCCAGCTTGGACGGCTTCAATAAGATTAATCCCTGCTCCAAAGGACCAGCCCATAAAAGGAGTCAAAGGTCCCAGCAGTCCTCCAAACATTTTCGCCAGATCTTTATCGAGATTTCCGACGATTAAACCGAAGAAGATAGGAATCAGTGTAGAGATAATAGGAATCCAGTCTATACCTCCCCCTTGGGAAATACTAAAGACAAAGATTGGGAAAGCTGGTACACAGAGGAGCCCGGTTAAACCGAATGCGCCTTTATCGTTCTCGCTGCCGTATTCCGTTACTAAGGCTAAGTATAAAGAAGGGTTGATGGAACAAATGGCCACAGTGAATGCAATAGCCGAAATACCCATAAAACCAGGAAGCCCTATTGTTTTGACAAAAAGAGTTGCTAGCGCCAGACAGATTAGAACTTTCAGGATCAGCATGGTTCCTTGTTTTTTCAAGACTTTTCCAAGACTGCGCACATCTAGAAGTGTAGCAGAACAAAAACAGACTAGGGCGACAATATAGTTTGTTCCCTTAGCTGTCAGAAAGGTTTCTGTTAAACCTCCAAAATTAGCGAAAAATCCCGGGGCCAGTGTGTTGACAAGAGCCGATATCAGCATGGGAATGAGTAGCATTCCCCCTGGTATCTTTCTCATAAATTTAAGCATATATACCTCCTAGCGGTCTAATTCTGTTTATGGTTTTACACTTTCGATGAGCTTTTCGACTTCTTCATGAGATAGGGCACGAGAGGTAGGGACATTAATCTTGCCGGAGATGATGTCCTTTTCTTGAGTGTCGATTTCACTTTGAAGTTCCGCAGGAACAAGCTCTTTGTAGTGATCGTTTTTGGCGATAGCAACGCCGTCTTCTTTTAGACCGACGACCTTTGTTTCGCCAGTGATAACTTCTCTTTGTGTATAATTGCCGATAGCATCATAGAGATTATGACTGATGTTTTTCATTACCGATGTGATAATATTTTCCGCTAAATCTTCTTTTCCATCCGCTATAAGCCGCATGTACTGGTCTGTATCCGTTCCGATCATGTAGAGATCTTTCTCATTCAATACTTCGAGGATACCCAAGTTAACCGATCCTGCAGCACCAAAGATGATATCTGCATTATTGCCGATCATTTGGCTGGCGATATTTTTTCCTTTTTCTACATCGTCAAAAGAGCCTGCATAGTCTACCATTATTTTGATGTCTGGGTTTTTCTTCTTCGCCCCTTCGATATAGCCGACAGCTAGATCGTCAATATTCGTATTGTCGACACCACCGAGAAAACCGATAACACCGGTTTTAGACATAGCCGCTGCCAGGTAGCCGGATAGATACGAAGCTTCATTGGCTCTGTAGACAATACAGTAGACATTGCTGAAGTCTCCTTTGCTCCAATCGATTTCACCGTCATAGAGCAGAAACTTGATTTCAGGGTATTTGTCAGCGTGTTTTTCAAGGGTCTCTTTCATGTTAGACGACATCATCACAACATGATTGTAGGCGTTTACCGCATCCATAAAGACCTTGTTGTAGTTGTCTGGATTGTTTTCGTGCTCCAGAATGGTCAAATTTGTGCCATGATCTCTCTCAGAAACATTCATTCCGATAATGGCAATGTCGTTGTAAGCCATATCTCCTCTTTTTGCTACAATTAACGCAACATTCGGATCATCGCCTACATACGTGACCTTTTTGTTCTGACAAGCTGTCAAAAGAAGCAGGCCAACTATTATTATCCATGTTATCCTTTTCATTGAACCTCCTTTTAGTACTATAATATTTGACTCTATTATACTAGATAAAGAATATTCAGGCCAAGATAATAAGGCATTCCTTTCACGAGGCAAGACCTGCTCATGGGTCTTTTGAAAGAGTCCTAAAACCCCCGGCGGAGATTTTAAGATTCTATCTGAAGAAAGGAATCTTTGAAAAGACAGAGTCTCCTGATTTCATATAATAAATTATAAATAGCCGCAGATAAAATAGAGACTTTGCTCAACATAGTTACGGTAAAGGAAAACGCAGGTCTTTTCTATTGTCTGCAGTTTATCCTTATAAGCGGCTATGATAATTACAGATGAAAGGGTAAATTTAGAATAAAGGCTATAGTGTTTGAGTAAAAAAGGTCATCATAGGAAAACAAGGGACATCAAGGTCGGTCATAAGAAAACAGCATACATTAGAAAAATAGAAGGAGATATTATGAAAAAGAAATACTTCGTTTTATTATTGCTGACGATGACGATGATGCTTCCGAATCAAGCATTTGCAGAAAAGCTGAATGTCAGACGGATTTTTGGGGCGAACCGCTACGAAACAGCAGTAGAAATCAGCAAGGATTTGTACGAAAAGGCAGATACGGTAATTATTGCTTCAGGAGAAAACTTTCCAGATGCTCTAGCGGGCGGATCCCTTGCAGTAGAGATAGACAGCCCCGAGATTATATCGGGTATGCAGTAGGAATCGACTGGGGAGAACCGTCATGGGTTCTTGTCATGGGCGTTCGAGCAGACTACTCTTTACAAGTTGTATCGGCGAGAAGTTTCCAGCGAGCTGAAACACACCCACTACACGATGTAAAGCAGGTAATCGCCCATATCAAGCCCTATCGACCTAACATTATCGTGGCGGATGCAGGATATGGAGCAGACAAAAACGCAGAATTATTTAGGCATTTCCCCGAAGCTTTCTACTCTTGTAAATGGGAAACCTCAACGAATCCCTACAGTGTAAAAAACTTTATCGACCAGTGGAATAGGCGAAAACGACTTGTTTCAGTGGATAAAACTTCAAAAATGTAACGAGCACTACAATCGGTTAAAACCAATCAAATCGGCTTTTACTCGTGGAAAGAACACTACACAAAATTATTGGCCGAGCATTTAGCAAACGTACAAATACTCGATCAAGACAAAGACGGGTTAGTGTATCAAATTGCTACCCGCAAAGGGCCAGATCATTTGGCTTGCTGCCTGTCCTATGCACTTATAGGGGTGGATAATCTAACAAGCTATGGGCTTAAAGTCAGTCAAGGGTACAAGATGGAAAATATAGAGGTGTAGTCCACGTGAATAAATACGAAGCAGCGAGTCTACTAATGCAGGCTATTAATACGGTATTGAAATTAGATAAGGACGTAGATATTACCCTAAATGCTTACGGGCCCGAGGCCTACAAAGGGGTATGTACTGAAATATCTGATTTAAAGAGCATAAAAGTGTTTGACTACGGAGATTTAGACTTCGAGCTTACTTTTATGTCAGAAGGAGGGTGCAGACAATGCACAGAATCAGAATAGAATATTCAGACGATCAAGAGATTGAACCCGAAGATATTCTCGAGAAAGCCCTATCGAAGCTACGGGGCAAAAGAAAACAAAATAGAGTAAAATCAATGAAAGATGCGTATCTGAATACGCTTAGAAAGTACTCCTTGAATCTATACGATAGAGTCATGGAGGCTATGATGACAGATATCCTAGACGTGCTGTACGGTACCGAGAAATCGGAATCCGATATAATACCCCTAGAGGAAAGCCCCATACGGGTCTACAGCCCTAATCTTTCTAAAGGCACAAGAGGGCCGCTCGACACGACAGGGCTTGTCTTAGTGCAGATGGTTATTCATGACACTAAACGAGGCGGCTACAACGGTTCTAGATGGAAAGACCCTAGTGTCGCTGCGGAAAAAGCAGCAAAGGATCTAGGACGGGCGTATGGAGTTAAGATGACTGAAAAGACTCCATTTAAACTTAAAGGCACGAATAGAACCTTTACCGTACAAGAGATTGCCCAAACTATGGCGGATAATCAAATCGAAACCAACATCCAAGATTTTATTATCCAAAATTTTGAGCCCGCTAACAAGACAAAGAATCAAAACGTTGACGGGATTAAACTTTACACGTATAATTGGGACAAGGTAGATATGGCAAATATAGGATTTAAAGTAAAAGATAGTTGGCTATATCACACAAAAACCTATGCTGAAGAATTTAACCTAGGCAGGCACGATAATGAAAAGTACTTAGCCATCATTCGAGAAATGGCCCAAAAGAAACCGTCTAAAGATGTCACTATCTATACGAATGGGAATGCTAGAATTATCTATGAAGAGTCTACAAATACCTTTGTGAAGTTGGTAGGAGGCGGAGTCCGAACGATGTTTAAACCCAGACGGAAAATAAACTATGTACGAGATGAAATTGCTGATTATAAGAGCAATTTTGAGCCTGAGCCACGGGAAGCAAGGTAAACTACACTTTTAGGAGGGGCTATGAAAAGACTAAAGTTAACGCCACGTGAGGAATTACCTAAACACAAAGGACAATTTACAGGAGATGAAGTTATTGCGTGCCCTGTATGCGGAAATCCAGTTTATGTAGAGGATATCTGCCGAGTATGCTCGTGGCAGAACACAGGAATTGTGAATATAGATGGCGGACCGAATCCACTAGACTTAGTAGATGCGATAGAAGCCTATAAACAAGGGAAACCTTTAAGATAAAATCAACTAGCAGCAAGCTAGTTGATTTTTTAATGTATAAAAGCAGGTGGTAAGGTGACTAAAAGACAGAAATTACGAGAAATTCAAAAAATAATAGATAAATACATCAAAGTCTTACAGCAGTTGCCATCGGGCGGAACGATTGATCCCGCAATGGCTAGGAGGTTGGGGATTCCAAAAGACCTTAAGCCCTTAGTAGAAGATGCTTATAAGAGCGGGAGGCTGAAAGGGAGAACGAAAGCTCGAATCTCGAAAGAGATTCTAGAACAGTTTTTTGAAGAGCTAACCCCGAAAGGCAAAGACTTTACGAGTATCCACGCTATGGAAGTAGAGCAGGATATGGCTTTAGTACTAGAAAAGGCTAAATCAAGAATTACTCGTGCGAGTATCGAAAACTTGAAGCGTGACTTTAAAGTACTAGAAACCGTATTTGGCGAGCAGACACTGCCAAAACGAAAGATGTCCTCTATTTTGCGGGAAATTACGAAAGACGTGCGACAAGATTGGGATATGGTGGTTCGAGCTGAAACGGTGAACACACAGCAGCATGCGATAGCCCATGAGATTCTAGAGGGTACAAGCCCATATAGTAATCTCGGCCCGGATACGAGAGTGTTTAAACGGCCGAACCCCGATGCTTGCGACCATTGCAAGAAACATTATCTAGAAAAAGACGGAAGAACGCCAAAAGTATTCAAGCTGTCTGAATTGATAGAGAATGGCACAAACTATGGCAAGAAAGTAGGAGCGTGGCAGCCAGTTCTAGGTATCATGCACCCGCACTGCGAATGTCAGGTGAGTGTATTGCCCGAAGGTACAGAGTTTGACGAGCACGGGCAGATTAAAATTGTTAAAGATAGAAGGTGATAGATAGTGAGTTATGAACCAGTTCAAGCACGAGTAAAAGTCATCAAGCACAGCTATGATGATAATCCCGACTACAGCAATGTGTGGGAATATGATAAAGATGGAAACATAATCTCCCGCCCTTACCGTATCTTTGGTAAAAACCGATATGAAACCGCAGTACAGGTGGCGATGGACTACTGGCACTATTTTAAAGAAGGTCCAGAAACCACAATAATTGCAAATGGAAAAGATTATCCCGATGCCCTTGCAGCTGCGAATCTTGCAGGAAGATATAAAGGAGTAATCCTTTTGACAGATTCGAAGACTCTTCCAGAAAGTACAAAACATCATCTAGAAGGTCTTGGCGGATCGGATGTTATTATCGTCGGAGGAGAAGCAGCAGTAAGTACAGAGGTTTTTCAAGAGATAGAAAATATTGAAAGAGTATCCAACTAAAAGCTGCATTAAAGCAAAAGAAATAACAGGATGGAGACCCTCTATCCTGTTATTTGTTTAAAGTTTTGCTGGGGATGAGGATCTGCAGAATAAAAGAATTAAAATTTTGCCGATAAAAAAGAGATCAAGAATTACAAAATAAAAGCTGTCTTTTTATAATTTATGATAATATAATTATATATTATAAAGAAGGGGAAAAGCCCACAATCTACGGCTTACCGCTTTCTTTAGATGCTGCCCGCTTTTTCGGCAAAAAAATTGATAATTTAGGAGGAACTATGAAAGAAAAGTTTTTTACAAAAGAGAGGACAATCTTTTTACTGATTGCCTTTGGAATCACCTACATAATGGGAATCCCCCTTTATTTTGCAAAGCAGAAAGGAATCGATATTAATATTTTTCCGAATTTCCAAATGCATCTGCCTGCAGCGGGTGTGATGATCGCCATGCTCTTGACAAGAAAATCAGATCCAAATCTCCCTAAAAAATTCTATTATACATATCTTTTAGGAGTGCTGATTCTTTTCGCCTTAACGATAATCAGCTTCTTTATTCCAGGGAATCAATGGCTGAGTTATTCTAGTCTTGTGATGGTAGCGTTTTCTGTTGTCCTATGGATAATGCTTATAAATCAAAAGAAAAACAATAGAGCCTATGGTTTGGATAAAGGGAGTATAAAGCGGGTCTTGCTGGCGGCGCTTATCTTTGTTGTTTTATATTTTGCAAGGATATTCATTTATGCCGGTATAACAGGAGAATGGAATGAAATAAACGCCCTCCTTCAAACTCGAAACCTAGGACTGGCAGCCATGCTGATCCCAAACTTCCTGCTCACCATGATGCCCTTTTTCGGGGAAGAATACGGATGGAGAACCTATCTTCAGCCTATCTTTCAAAAAGACTTTGGAATGTGGAAAGGAATCTTTTTATTAGGACTGGTATGGGGATTATGGCATCTTCCTCTAAACCTCTTCTACTACTCAGCTGACGGAATGGGCGCCATGAGCTTCATGAATCAAATCGTAAACTGCATCACCCTTTCCTTTTTCTTAGGATTCGCATTTAACTACAGCAAGTCTACCTGGTCAGCCGCTTTGATCCATTTTCTGAATAATAATATGGTCCTATTCTTCGTGGAAGACGTATCAAGTTCAGTTCTCCAAAACAACATCTATTCGATACAATCCATACTGCTTCTCTTTGGACTAAGCGCTGTCCTCTTCGGACCCTTTATGTTTACAAAATGGATGAAAAAAGACGAGTACCGCATGAAGACAATAGAGGAAAGGGCAGAAGAAGAGAGGATGAATCCAGAGGATACTGAGGAAGATGAAAGCCCTGGAAGAGTGTCTGAGTATAGGAAGATTGATAGTGGAAAACAAGTTAGTAAGTAAAATTCCATTAAGAAGCTGATTTTAAAAGTGCTTTAACAAGTTTCGATAATTTTAAGAACACTCTTCTCTGAATCTATTTAAATAAGTTAATCCTTAATATAAACAGGTAAAACTAGTTGAGATTTTTCTCTGGTTTTACCTGTTTTATAATATTAGTGCTATTTTTTCTTCATGGTATAATAAAAATATCTAGACTATTTTACATATAAAGAAACAAATTAATATATAAGGAGTAAAAATGATTACATCAGATGAAATAAAAAGACGATTATGGGACGGGGCGAATGAGTTAAGAGGCTCTATGGATGCCAGCCGTTATAAAGATTATATGCTGGGATTAATGTTCTATAAATTTTTAAGCGACAAGACAATAGATACATTTAGATCAATCCTTGGGATGGAATCGGCTTCAAAGAAAGAAGTAATAGAGGAATATAAAAAAAGTCATGAAAGGGAAGGTCAAGATGTAGAGGAAGTAATTCAAGATATTCTAGGCTATTATGTACTTCCAGAATATCTTTATCAGACTTGGATAAGAGATATTAATGCAGGAGAGTTCGAAGTTCAAAAGGTCACAGACAGTTTAAATAATTTCGAACGAACGATTACAGGAATGGGAGATTCAAACGATTTCAAAGGTTTGTTTTCCAGTTCTACTTTAGACTTGTCAGATACAGCACTAGGCAGTAATTTAAATGAACGAAGCAAGAATATAAAAGCTTTAATTCTATTGTTTGCGGATCTTGACATGGTTTCTCTTCAGAAGGGCGATGTGCTAGGAGATGCTTACGAGTATCTTATCGGACAGTTCGCCATGGAATCTGGGAAAAAAGCAGGGGAGTTCTATACGCCAAGACAGGTAAGCGAAGTTATGGCAAGGATGGTAGTAAAAACCTCTTCTATAAAGTCTATCTATGACCCTACAGTTGGGTCTCGTGTCATAATAATGACAGAGGCAAATAGTTCAGTAAAATCAAAGGTGTTGAAGCTTCTACCAAAGTTACAAACTGAAGAAACTGGTAGTTTATGTGTTGCTTAGAGCCACTATCGACTAAAATAATGGTTGTAAGCAGCACATAAGCCAAAGAGAAAAAAGAGGTGGTGTATGCGATGGATATTAAAAATTATCTTATTTCCGATTAATCTTGTCCTATCAATTTTGACTGCTTTTCTGACATTTCTGCTTGGTATAGGAACAGCATTACTGTATATTGTTATGGTATTCTGCATATTTGGGGCGTTAGCATCTTTCATTCAAGGAGAAGTCGGAATAGGTATATCGGGCTTGGTCATCGGTTTCCTATTTAGTCCTTATGGGCTTCCGATGATAGGAGCAACTGTGATAGCATTTATTGAATTGATAAATGAGAAGATTAAAGCGGTGTAGACAAATTAGAAGTTTTGGAGCTAACTTGAAAAGTAAGGAGATATAGTATGTGTGGAATGACTACCGGTTTATTAAAATAAATATTTTTACAGAATATAGATCGGAGATAAACATGGAGTATATTATTAGAGAATTAAGACAGGACGAAATTAAGTTATTGGATACATTCTTATATGAGGCTATTTTTATTCCGGAAGGAGTACAAGCTCCCTCTAAAGATATTATAGAGCATCCCGACTTACAGATATATATTTCGAATTTTGGAAAGAAAGATGATATATGTCATGTTGCGGAAGTTGGTGGAAAGGTAATTGGAGCGGTATGGACTCGTATCATCAAGGATTATGGTTATGTTGATGAGTCAATGCCATCTCTGTCTATTTCACTTCTCAAGGAATATAGAAATTTCGGTATTGGAACAGAGCTTATGAAACAAATTCTTTTGACTTTGAAAGAGAGAGAATATAAGCAAGTGTCATTATCTGTTCAAAAGATAAACTATGCAGTGAGTATGTATAAAAAGGTAGGCTTTGAAGTTGTTCGTGAAAATGAAGAGGACTATGTTATGGTTTGTAAACTTTAGTGTCTGACAAATCCCAGTTTATCGAGCTAGCGAACTATAGGTTTCTAAGAGATGAAAGCTATAAAACTTGTACGAATACTGTAGGGTAAGAAAAGAAAATTTCCTCTATACTAAAATAAACCGAAAGAAAGGAGGAATCGAAATGAATATTATCAAGTCGTTTAACAAAACGATTGATTACCTTGAAAGAGTTCTTGATGATGAGATTGATGAAAAGAAAGTAACTCAGTTATCGGGATATTCGTACTCAATGTTCAGTCGCTTGTTTTCTATTCTGACTGAAACAACGCTCTCAGAATATTTAAGAAGTAGAAGATTAACGGAAGCAGCCGTTATATTAAGAGATACGGATGAAAAGATTATTGATGTTGCTTTCAAATTCGGATACGAGTCATCGGATTCATTTGGAACTGCTTTTAAGAATTTTCATGGATTTACTCCTTCAGAGGTGAGAAACGGGAAACCATTTAAATTAGTTTCAAGGGTGCAATTAGCACTAAGTGTAAGAGGAGGAAGAAGCATGAATATTACAATTCAAAAGAAAAAAGCATTTACAGTTGCAGGAATCAATGAACAAAACATCAATTCATCATTATGTCCGAGTATTTGGGATAAGCTATATGAAAAATATAGCCACGATGAGCTTGTGAGTTTGGGAAGCGGTAAAAGTGTAGGCGTTTGTCATGATATTTTAGACCTTGATAATTATGATGTTTTAGATACCAATACAATAAACTATATGGCAGGCTATATTGTTAATGATGTAGACAAAGCAAGAGGCATGGGCTTGGAGGTTTTGGAATTTGAAGAAGCGGAATATGCCGTTGTAGAGTTAACAGGAAGTGTTCCGGATTGTATTCATAACGGGTGGAAATATGCAATGGAAGTATTCTTTCCTGAGCATGGCTATGTTCATTCAGGAAAACCTGACTTTGAATACTACTATGAGGGTGATATGCATAGCAAAGACTATAAAATGGAGCTGTGGATTCCGATAACTAAAGCTTAAAAACCAACTTGTCGAGCTAAATAAAATTAGATATTGAGGATATAAGGCGATAGAAAATAATAATTCTGTCGTCTTTTTTATTTTACAGAAAGGAGGTAGGAATGAATTTTGATTATTTTTATAATAGGCAATCTGAAATGTATAACTTCATTAGGTTACCTATGGTATTAATGGAAGATGAGATTTTTGAGAGCATTTCTATTGAAGCAAAAGTTTTGTATTCATATATGCTTAATCGAATGGGTCTTTCATATAAAAATGGCTGGATAGATGAAGACGGAAAAGTTTTTATTTACTACACAATTGAAAGTATAAAAGATCAATTTAATTGTGCAAGTGAAAAAGCAAATAAATTAATAACTGAACTTGATATTAAGTCGGGAATAGGACTTATTGAGAAGAAAAGACAAGGACTTGGAAAGCCTAACAGAATTTATGTTAAAGATTTTATGAGCATATTTAATAATATGGAATTAAAAAATCAAGAAGTTCGAAAAACAAAATTCCAGAAGTTCGATAATCGAAATTCAAGAGATTCGAATATCGAAAGTCAAGATTTTCGAAAATCGGAAGGTAACTATAACAATATTAGTAATAATGAGTTAAGAAATAATGATTTTAATAAAGGGCAAAAGTCTTATGGAATATATAAAAACATATTTTTGACTGATGAAGAATACAAGGACTTAACAAATGAGTTGGGAAACAGAATTAGTGACTACATTGATAGATTGTCGTCGTATATGAAAGCAAATAACAGAGTTTATCAGGATCACAAGGCAACGATAATCAATTGGTATCTTAATGATCAGGCAAAAAACGTTAATGACAAGTCAACAAAAAAAATGAATTACGATATAGGAGAGAGTTTATGAAAAGCTTAAAAGATTTTGCATTAAGAGAAAATGATGTTGAAATAAATGGACATATCTATTGTAAGGTATGTGGTAAAAGAGTCGATGGAGAATTAGTTGACCTTGGATTTACAAAGTTTATTCCCAGAATTAAATGCGAATGTGAAATAAAAAGAGATATGGAAAATGAAGAAAGAGAAAGACTAATGAAAATATCATCGCTAAAAAGAGATTGCTTCTCATCGCCAAACCAACACCAGTATACTTTTGAGAAATTCCTAAATGAAAAAGGTCAAGCCTATAAGGTTTCTTACAACTATGCCAAAAGCTTTGAACAAATGAAGAAAGACAATGTTGGACTTTTATTTTATGGCGATGTTGGTAGTGGAAAGACTTATCTTGCTTGTTCAATTGCAAATGAATTAATCGAAAGAAAGCAAGTTAAAGTTAAGATTATGAATTTATCTCAAGTTATAAACCAAATACAAAAATCTGCATTTAAGCTAGATTCAAATGAAATTATCAATAACCTCTCTAATATTCCATTGTTAATATTAGATGATCTTGGAATTGAAAGGGACACATCTTACGCAAGAGAACAGGTATATAACATTATAAACTCAAGATACTTAAAGGGTAGGCCGACAATTTTTACTACAAACTTATCATTGGAAATTATTCAAAATCCTAATATTGACCTTGAGTATCAGAGGATTTATTCAAGAATACTTGAAATGACAATACCAGTTAAAGTTACGGGAGAAGATTTTAGAAGAAAAATCCAACAAGAGAAGTTAAGAAAATACAAAGAGTTACTTTTATATGGAGGTGGAATAGATGATTAATGAAGAAGTATCTAGGTCAAGTCTTAATCTTGAAGTAAGACTTGCAAAAGCAACAAGTAAAGCAATTCTCGATGCCTTAAAGAAAGTTCACAAGCAAATAGAAGAACAAGGAGGCTTGAAAAATGTAATAAAAAATAACGGAGAAGAAGTAAAACTAAAAGATATGGTTAAAAAGGGACAGTTAGAAGAAATTAATCTAAAGGATCCTGAGTTAAAAGAATTAAAGAAAATTTTAAATAAACACGGAGTGAAGTTTTCTGTTATGAAAGATAAGGAAACTGGTAACCACTCTGTGTTTTTTCAATCTAAGGATATAAAAGTAATGGAACATGCATTTAAAAAAGCAGTTAAGGAATCTGAAAGAAAGGCCGATAGAAAAGATTCAATAACGAAGACTATAAATAAGTTTAAAGACATGGCTAAGGATACCATCAGCAAAGATAAAGTTAAAAATAAACATAAGGAGCAAAGCTTATGATAAGTAATTTAAAAACATTTGAAAATAAGAATTTTGGGAAACTCACTGTTATAGAAAAAAGTCAAGTCCATAATCTTGTGTAAAATACTATACAATGTTTCCATAGTTTCTTACTTGACAAACTTAATATACTTTCTTGTAGAACTCAGCCATTCGTCATACAGGTCCATAAGGACTGCTCCAATTAAACGATTAGCTGAAGCGTGATTGGGAAAGATTCGAATGATCTTTTCTCTTCTACGTACTTCTTGGTTCAGTCGCTCAAGAAGGTTGGTGCTTTTCAGTCGATTGTGGGAGTTACCCAAGACAGTGTATTGAAAGGCATCTTCAAAGCCATTATCCAAGGTCTCGCAAGCTTTTGTGTATTTCGGCTGGTCGATATAATCTCCAACTAGGCGATTTTTGGCCTCTCGTGCTAAGTTGATATCCATAAACTTAAAGATTCCTTTTACAGCTTCTCTAAAAGGTTTAGAGTTTTTCTTAGGAATCGTTGTAAAGATATTTCTTAAGAAGTGAACTTGACATCTCTGCCAACTTGCGATGGTAAATGATTTACGAATCGCAGATACTAAGCCTTTATGGGCATCAGAAATTACGAGTTCTATACCTTGTAAGCCTCTTTCTTTTAAGTAATCAAAGAAGTTGGACCACGTATCATCACTCTCTTCATTTTGAATCATAAAGCCGATGATTTCACGGTCCCCCTCTTTAGTTATACCAATGGCGATATGACAGCTTTTAGAAAGAACACGGTGATCTTCTCGTACTTTTATATAAAGAACATCTGTCATTAAGTAAGGATAGTTTGTTTCTGATAGTGAGCGGTTTTGCCACTCATTGACCATTGGGTCTAACTGTTCAGTCAGACTAGAAACAAAGGACTTAGAAACTGATTTACCACACAGTTCTTCAACAATTTTTGA